>JBILWF010000035.1:0-9803 GCA_044370075.1 Chthoniobacteraceae bacterium
TACGGCCCGCTACCGCGGTGGTTCGCGTAAGGAGGTGTTTGAAGGAGGCACCTACATGAGGGCCACCATCGTGCACTGTGATTCGTTCGAGCATCCTCTCGCAAACCGCGAGTTCTTGTGTCCGTATGCGAGTGTGGTGCAGGTGCCGCAGCCTGAAATCCTCTCCAAAATCGGGCCCTCCCTTGTCGTGACCGCCATCACGAAGGACCCAGGATTCACTTCGCAGCTGTTGGACTCGCCGCTCATTGAGCGACTCAATCTGGGGCCCATCTCGACGATGAAAATCTCCTGGGATCAGCCGCATGAGGGAAACATGTTCGAGTTCCTGTACCGGCGTCGCTCCATCGAACGGGCATGACGCTCCCCTCCGAAGGATATGCTTCCCTTTGATTATCAGCCGCGGACGCGGGTGGTCTTCGGTGAGGGGGCGTTGTCGCGTCTCGGGAATCTCGCGATCGACCAGGGCGCCACGCGCGTGCTGGTTGTCACCGATCCCGGGATTGCGGCCGTGGGGCATGCAGCCTCTGCGGAGCGCGTGCTTCGCGAGGCTGGTTTGACGGTTCACACATTCGACGGGGTGCGCGAAAACCCCGACACGCAGGTTGTGAACGCGTGCGTGGAGGCTGCAAAAAAGTGGGAGGCCGATTTGTTTGTCGGCCTCGGAGGCGGAAGCGCCATGGACACGGCCAAGGGTGCCAACTTTCTGCTGACCAACGGGGGGGTGATGAAGGACTACCACGGAGTCGGCAAGGCTTCGAAGCCCATGCTGCCGCTGATCGCCATTCCCACCACGGCCGGCACGGGCAGTGAATGCCAGTCTTTCGCACTCATCAGTGACCCCGCCACGCACCTAAAAATGGCCTGTGGCGATCCCAAGGCTGCGGCGCGTGTCGCAATTTTGGATCCCCTGCTCACGCTGTCGCAACCGCCTCGCGTAACCGCGTGCACCGGAGTGGATGCCTTGGTGCATGCACTTGAAACCGCGGTCACGCGGAAACGGAGCGCCATCTCCCTTGTGTTTTCCCGGGAAGCCTTCCGGTTGTTATTTGATGCTTTGCCCGCGGTGCTTTCGGATCCCGCGGATGTTTCCGCCCGGGGGGCCATGCTTCTCGGAGCGGCGTATGCGGGCATCGCGATTGAAAATTCGATGCTCGGGTGCGCCCACTCCGCGGCGAATCCCCTCACGGCCCGGTACGGTATTATCCACGGACAGGCTGTTGGGCGACTCATACCCCATGTGATGCGGCGCAATGCCCGGGAATCCGGCGTGGCCGACGAGTACAACCTGCTTGCCGCCCTGGTGGGGCTGTCCTCCTACGAGGTCCTGATCTCCCAGATTGAATCGGTGCTCGGGAAGGCCCACTTGGACTCGGGCTTTGCCCGCTTTGGCATGGTTGCCTCGGACATTCCTGCCCTCGCTGGGGACGCTGCCGCGCAGTGGACCGCCGCGTTCAACCCTGTTGCTTTTAGTACCGGGGATTTTGAGTCCGTCTACGCGGAAGTGCTTTAGCAGATTCATTGCCATGTGCGGGAAATGGAAGTTTTGCGAAACGAGCAGGGGCAGCGTTCCAGCGTGGTTTATTCCCCGGCATGCGGTGCGCGTGTGCATCGCTTTGCTTTTCTGTGCAGCCCATTCTCTGCGTGCCGACTGGCCGATGCACCGCGGCAATCCGCGTTTGGATGGGGTATCCGCGGCGCCTGCGCGGGTTGCGCCCAAACCGGGATGGCGGTTCTCCGCCGCAAAAGCAGTGAAGGGCGGCGCCGCGATAGCGGGCAACCGCGTTTTTGTGGGCGATGATGAGGGGATGTTGCACGCGCTCGAGCTTTCCTCGGGCAAGGAAATTTGGAGTTTCAAAACCGAGGCTCCCATTGAAGCCACGCCGCTCGCGCTTGGAAAACTGGTCCTGATTGGTTCCACCGACGGGCGTTTGTACGCGCTGGATGCCGACTCGGGTGCGAAGCGCTGGGTGTACGAAACGGGCGACAAAATTGTTGGCGGCGCCAATCATACGAAGAGCCCGGACGGCAAGACGGACTGGATATTGGTGGGCAGCTACGATGCCAGCCTGCACTGCGTGGATGCACTCACAGGCAAAAGCGTGTGGATGTCGCAAACCGATAATTTTATCAACGGCACGCCGGCGCTGCTTCCCGGCGGCGAAATCATCTTTGGCGGATGCGACTCGATGTTGCGTATTGTCTCAGTGAAGGACGGCAAGCAGGAGCGCCAGATTGAGGCGGATTCCTACGTGGCCTCCTCCGTCGCGGTCGCACCAGATGGAAAGGCGTACGTGGGACATCATGGAAACGCCGTGCTGGGTCTGGACCCGGCCGCGGGCAAGGTCGTGTGGACCTACCGGGATCGCGGGTTTCCGTATCTCTCGAGTGCCGCTGTGAGTGGGGATCGCGTCTTCATTGGGGGCAACGACAAACGGTTGCACTGCATCGCAAGAAACGACGGAAAATCGCTATGGCAGTTTTCCACCCGGGGCAAGGTGGATGGATCGCCGGTGGTGTGTGCCGATACGGTGGTCGTGGGATCGCAGGATGGACGCCTGTATGGCGTTGCTGCGGAGGACGGCGCGGAGCGCTGGGCGCTCGATCTGGGGGCGCCGGTTGTGGCCTCGCCCGCGGTATCGGATGGATGGATTGTGATTGGAACAGAAGACGGTGTTGTCCATGCGTTGAGACTGGAGGCTTCCAAACCATGAGTGAGCATACTTCCACCTCCGAGTGTTCGCCGCCCGTCGCGGCGGCGGAGGAAACGACTGCGGGAAACTATTTTGTCTCAAACTATCCGCCTTTTCATTTTTGGGATCCCGCGACGGCCCGCCATCTTCCCGAACTGCTGCAAACCCCGGCCGCTCCGGACACGCTCCTCGGTGTGTACTTTCACATTCCCTTTTGCAGAAAGCGCTGTCACTTCTGCTATTTCCGGGTGTACACCGACCGGAACGCCTCGGAGATCCAGCGGTATCTGGACGCGGGAGTATCTGAACTTGCCCGCTATGCGGCTGCGCCTTTTGTATCCGGAAGGTTGCCGCGGTTTATTTATTTTGGAGGCGGCACGCCCAGTTATTTGAGCGTACCCCAACTGCGCTCATTGACCGGGCGCATGAAAGAGCTGCTTCCGTGGACCGAGGCGGAGGAGGTCACTTTTGAGGCGGAGCCCGGCACGCTCAACGAGGCAAAGCTGGCGGCCATTCGCGAATTGGGGGTGACGCGTCTGAGTTTGGGCGTGGAGAACTTTGATTCGCGGATTTTGGAGATCAACGGCCGGGCGCACCGGGCGGACGAGATCCAGCGTGCCTACCGGGCCGCGCGCGCCGTGGGATTTCCGCAAATCAACATCGACCTGATTTCGGGCATGGTGGAGGAGACCGACGCGAACTGGCGCGAGAATGTGCGCAAACTGGTGGATCTCGCCCCTGACTGCGTCACGATCTACCAGATGGAGATTCCCTACAACACGGGCATCTACAAGCAGATGAAGGCGGAGGGAAAACTTGTCGCTCCGGTGGCGAACTGGGCCACCAAGCGGGAGTGGGTGGACTATGCGTTTTCGGAACTCGAGCGGGCGGGCTACACGGTGACCAGCGGTTACACGGCAGTGCGCGATCCGGAAAGGACGCGTTTTGTTTATCGCGATGCCTTGTGGACGGGGGCTGATTTGATTGGTGCGGGAGTGGCCTCGTTTTCGCACATCGGCGGGGTGCATTTTCAAAATGTGACTGAAATTGGTCAGTACATGGAGGCCGTGGAGCGGGGTGCCTTGCCCACGCAGCGCGCCATGGCGACTGCTCCGGAGGAACGTATGATCCGGGAATTGATTTTGCAGATGAAACTCGGCCGGGTTCGCGCCCCGTATTTCGAGAAAAAGTTCGGAGTCGATGTTCGCGCACGCTTTGCCCCGCAATGGGAGGACCTTCGGAAACGCGCATTGGGAAACTGGGAGAAGGACGCCTTTGCCCTGACCCGGGCCGCGCTGCTGAAAGTCGATACGCTGCTGCACGCCTTCTTTTTGCCGCAGCATCAAAACTCCCGGTACACATGAGCGCGACAGCAAGGGCATGGTTGGCTCCGTTGTGGCAACTGCGTCCTGCGGGCTGCGGTGCCATCGAGGAGGTGTCCGCGGAGTCCGTTCCGGAGCCTTTTCGCCGGTTGCTGGTGCACGCGGGGGACATGACGTCGCGGTTGGAAGCGTTTCATGCGGACACGATTGGTTTGGAGGTCTTGCGGGCCGAGGGAAAAAACGCTCAAACGCTGCTGCGCGAGGTTCTTCTGCGGCGCATGCGCGACGGGCGTGCGGTGGAGTACGGTGCGATCGAGATACACCTCGGGGTGTTTTCGGACGCATTGCGCGCCCAGATACAAGAGGGCAGATTGCCGCTCGGTGGGCTGCTCAATCGCAGTGGGATGGCGTATTTTAGCGAACCCAGCGCTTTCTTTGCGTTGGAGCCGTCGCCCGCGTTGTGCGCATTGCTGGCCACGGATGGGACTGCGACCCTCTACGGACGTGCCAACGTCCTGCGTCGTATGGATGGACATTTGATTGCACAAATCGTGGAGGTGCTGCCTCCGCTGAAGGGATCCGGCGTGGAACCCATCCCCTGAAAGGAAAAACATCATGCAAGACGTCGATCAGTTCATTCCCCGGAGAACCGGGGCCCTTCAGACACGCGCTCCCGAACGGTTTCCAAGGGGCGCTTGGGCATGGTGCGCCGCACTCGCGGCGGGACTATTTTTTGTCGCGGACGCGGGTGCCGGGGATTGGCCTCATTTTTTGGGTCCGAAATACGATCAGCGTGCGGACGCGAAGGACGCGGACGAAATGTGGCCCGAGGGAGTCCTGCGCAAGGATTGGGAGTTCGCCAAGGGGCGCGGATGGGCCTGCCCGGCGGTATCCGGTGATGCGGTTTTGATCTTCCACCGGAAGGGGGACGAGGAGGTGTTGGATTGTTTGGACGTGCGTACCGGCGCGCCCCGGTGGCATTTCGCATACGGCGCGCCGTACAGGGACCGGTATGGGGCGAGCGACGGCCCGCGCACCAGTCCGGTGGTGGCGGATGGAAACGTGTTTGTGTTCGGTGTTACGGGCCTGATGCATTGTGTGGAACTGCAAACGGGAAAGGTTTTGTGGAAGCGCGATCTACGAGGCGACTACGGGATGCGCTCTAATTTTTTCGGTCCTGGATGCACGCCGCTGGTCTGGGAGGGAAAAGTGATCCAGCCCGTTGGGGGGGAGGGGGAGCAGTGCGTGGTGGCGCTCGATGCGCGAACCGGTAAACAGACTTGGGTCGCAAAGCACCCGTGGGGATCGGGTTATGCTTCCGCCGTTCCGGCCCGAGTGGGGGATCGTTCGTTTGTTTTAGTTTTCGTTGGTGGCGAAACGCGTCCGCCCACGGGCGGTCTTTTGTGCATCGATGCGGTCACAGGGGAGGTTTTGGGTTCGCTCGCACACCGGGCCCGGATCGCGGAGTCGGTGAATGCCGCAAGTCCCGTTCGGGTCGGGGAAAACAGGGTGTTTGTAAGCGAGGCCTACGGAGCCGGCGGACTGCTTGCGGAGATTTCCGCGCGGGGTGAACTCTCACGCGTATGGCAGACCGCAAAGCTGGGCGCGCAGTTCGCCACGCCGGTGTTCCGAGATGGTTTGATTCTGGGAACGGATGGCCAAAACCCGCGACTGGGAGAGTTGGTATGTCTGGATGCCCAGAGCGGCGAGGAGAAATGGAGGGAGGATTTTGGGGGGCGTTTTGGGCGGTGCAATCTGGTGGATCTGGGGCCGCGAGGAGTGCTGGCCCTCGGAGAGTCGGGCGAGTTGGCGCGCGTGCGTGTCAGTGAGAAGCAGTGCGAGGTTCTCCAGCGTGAGAAACTCTTCGATGCGCCGGAGACGTGGACGAATCCCGTGGTAGCTGCGGGCAGGCTGTGGGTGTGTCAGAACGAGCGCGGGCGGGATGGGTCCGACTCCCGGGTGTTGTGCTACCGGTGGGACCGGAAACCTTGAGTGCGTATGGAGAAATCCGCTGCGGGGCAGGGGCGGCTTTCTTCTTTGCAATCAAGCGCTCCTGAATATGGTGCAGGCGTGCGTCGTTTTTTCTTCACCCCTGATTTATGTCACCGCTGGCTCGGCGCGGGTACGGCGTGTGCGCACGGTGCCGCGGCTGCGTACGCAGCCGTCTGAAGGGTAAGCCCGGCTGGTTGCCTCATCGGGTAGACGGCCGGGGGGGAGCCGGAATTTTTCTTGGAGATCTGTTATGAAACCGCATCGCATCAGCCCCAGTTCCCGTTTGGAGGGAGTTAAATACGAGATCCGCGGACCGTTGGCGCGCCGTGCTGGTGAGCTTGAAAAGGCGGGATACGACATCATCAAACTCAACATCGGCAACCCCGGAGCCTTTGGGTTTCGTGCTCCGGAGACCATGCGCCTGGCGATGATTGAAAATCTCCGCGAGGCGGATGCGTACAGCCATCAAAAGGGAATTTTTCCGGCGCGCGAGGCGGTGGTCATGCAGCAGCAGACGCGGGGGATTTTAGACGTCACCGCCGAGGATGTGTTCATGGGAAATGGCGTCTCGGAGCTGATATTGTTCTCCCTCTCCGCGCTGCTCGAGCCGGGGGATGAAGTTCTCGTTCCAAGCCCAGACTACCCCCTGTGGACCGCGGCAACTGTGCTGCATGGCGGCAGGGCGGTGCATTACCCATGCCGCCCGGAGCGCTACTTTATTCCCGATCCTGACGAGATCCGCGCGCTCATCACCCCGCGTACGCGCGCGATTGTGGTGATCAGTCCGAACAACCCAACGGGAGCCGTGTATCCGCGGGAGGTTCTGGCCGGCATCGCAAAGGTTGCGGAGGAACACCAGTTGGTGGTGTTTTCAGATGAGATCTACGACCAGGTGCTTTACGATGATGCGGAGCACGTTCCGATGGCGACGCTGGTTAAGAACACGCTGTGCGCAACATTCGGGGGACTGTCCAAAGTGTATCGCGCCTGCGGTTTTCGTGTGGGATGGGTAAGCTTTTCCGGGGAGAAGGGCGGAGCACGTGATTATATCCAAGCCTTTGAGCTGCTCACCTCGCTTCGACTCTGCTCCAACGTGCCCGGGCAATGGGCGGTGCAGACAGCTCTCGGGGGCCGCCAGTCCGTGCTGGATCTCACGCGCCCAGGCGGGCGTTTGTGGCAAACTCGCGCGAGTATTCTGGAATCGGTCGAGGCATCAGATTTTCTCCACGTGGTCAAACCCATGGGCGCGATGTACGCGTTTGTGGGGGTGGACACTGCCAAGATCCCCACTTTTGACGACCGGAAGTTCGCGTTGGATCTTTTGGAGAACAAACACGTTCTGCTTGCCCCGGGCTCCAGCTTCAACGTGCCCTATCACGACCGGTTTCGCATCACGCTGCTCCCGGACTGGGAGACCATGAACGAGGTGCTGGGCCGCATTGAGGAATTGCTCCACGAATGGTCCCGTAAACCGGATGCCTCGGTTTCCAACGGGGCGTGAATTTCTGGGAAGGCGTGGGCTCCGAGGTGAATCGCCTCCCGTTTGAGTGGAACGGTTCACCCCCTCGGTGCGGCCTCAGTCCCGAGGCCGATCGAATGGTGCTTCCCAGACGGCGTGGTTCCGTGCTTAAGGGCGCGGAACTTTCGGGCCTTGGGGACCGTAACCTTCCGCCCATTGGAGCGGGCCGCCACCGGAGTCTTCCTTGGGAAGTTCGTGGGCGAACTGATCGTCGTCCTTGAGTTCCCGTCTGAGACGGGCGAGCTCCGCTTTGAGATTTTCGGTGAGTTTTTCCATTCCGGGCTGGCCATGGAGGTTGCGTTGTTCACCGGGGTCGGCCTGAAGATCAAACAGTTCCCATGCGTCCTTTTTCCAGTAATGGATGAGCTTGTGGGTGGTGGTCCGCACTCCGTAATGGGCCCGGGTGTTGTGATGCCCCGGATCGTGGTAGTAGCGGTAGTACATGGATTTGCGCCAGTCCTTGGGGGGCACGCCCTTGAGCACCGGCACGAGGGAACGGCCCTGCATGTCGGCTGGGACCGGCAGTCCGGCAAGTTCGAGAAACGTGGGGGCAAAGTCGGCGTTGAGGGCGAAAGCGTCCGTCGTGTGTCCGCTTTGAATTCCCGGCCCCGTGGCGAGGAGGGGGATGTGAAGCGAGGGTTCGTACATGAAGCGCTTGTCGTACATTCCGTTGTCGCCAAGAAAGAAGCCGTTGTCGGAGGTGTAGATAACAATGGTGTTTTGATCCAGACCCTCCGCCTTTAGCCAGTCCAGGAAGCGGCCCACGTTGTCGTCGACACCCTGGACACAGGCCAGATAGTCCTGCATGTACCGCTGGTATTTCCATGAGTCCAATTCGGCTCCTTTGAGCACTTTTTGCACGCCGTTGACCGTGATCTCAACTTGGGAAACCCGGTTTTGCGGAGATTCCTTGTCCTGAGGCGGCCTTTCGTTGGGTTTGAGGGGCGGAAGTTTTAAATCAAACCGGGTCAAATCGCGAAAAACTGTCTGGCGGTTTTCGGGCAGCGCTGCGGGGCGCGTGGCATAGTCATCCCGGAGTGTCGCCGGCTCCGGAATCACTTTGTTCGCAAACAATTCACGATTTTTCGGATCGGGCAGCCACTCCCGGTGGGGTGCCTTGTGATGCAGCATCAAAAAGAAGGGCTTGTCCTTGGGACGCGCCTTGATGGACTGAATGCCGAGATCCGTGATCACGTCCGTGGCATAGCCCTCATAGACCCTCGCCCCCTTTGCGTCATACAAAACCGGATCCATGTACCGTCCCTGTCCGGGCAGGATGTTCCAGGAATCAAAGCCGGTTGGGTTACTTCCGAGATGCCACTTGCCCACCATGACGGTGTGGTAACCGCTTTGCTGTAAAAGCTTTGCGACGGTTTGTTGTTCTCCGTCGAACCGGTTGAAGACCGGCGTGCCATTCATGTGAGAGTATTTTCCTGTCAGCAACGTTGCGCGACTGGGAGTGCAGATGGAATTGGTTACAAATGCGTTTTGAAAGCGCACGCCGGACTTGGCGATTCGGTCGAGGTGGGGGGTTTGGTTGATCTTCGAGCCGTAGCAGGACAACGCGTGGTACGCGTGATCATCTGTCATGATGTAGACGATATTTGGACGGGGCGGATCCGCGAGGACTGGTACCGCTGCCAACACAGCGCAGGCCATCAGGAGTGCGGTGGAAAAGAGGCGCGTATTCATGGGAGTGGGTGAAATGTGTTTTGGGTTACAGGAAAGCGCATTGGGGTTTTGTATGGCCCGATCAGGGATTGGGGGAGTTTGACAGCAACTCCGCCTTGAGGGAGGCCGCTCGGTCGGAGGTGATTCCGTCCACCCCCATTTTGAGGGCCTCGCGCGCTGCCTCGGTTTTGTTCACTGTCCAGACGTAGCATTCGAGCCCCTCGGACTTAATTCGTTGAACAATCTCAGGCGTGAGTGCCGTGGAGAAGCCAAGATCCAGCCCGGAAAATCCGTTGCGTTTTGCCGTCGCGATAAGCGTCTCCACGTCGGGCTTCATTTCGTGGGTGTCCGGCTTTTTGGAGGTGGATGCGATGAGGTAGGTTTTGAGGTCGGGAAGGAAATCGTGCGCCTTCTTCAATGCTTTCTCGTTGAAACTGATGAGAACCAGCCGGGACCGGGGCGTCCTGGTGTTCCGGATGGTCTCAGCGAGGGCGGAAACCACATCCTCCCCCGATTTGATCTCAATAAAACAACGCCCGCGCGGCATGCTTTCCAAAACCGTGGACAATTCCGGAATGGGTTCCCCGGAAAATTTGGGATCTTTGAAGG
>JBILWF010000537.1:0-3048 GCA_044370075.1 Chthoniobacteraceae bacterium
CGAGAAACTGAGCGCGTTATCCTCCAAGGAGGGGCATGCCGGTGCGTTTTTGCACGGGATATTCACCACGCTCCTGGGGACCTCCTGCACGGCCCCGTATTTGGGGGTGACGCTGGGCTTTGCCGCCAGCCAGCCAGCCCCCAGGGTAATAGCTATTTTTCTAACCATCGCCGCAGGCATGAGCCTCCCCTACCTGCTGCTGACTGCAAACCCCGCCCTGTTGCGCATGCTTCCCAAGCCGGGCCTGTGGATGGAACGGCTCAAGCAGATCATGGGGTTCGGCATTCTGGGCGTGGCGGTTTGGTTGCTGGGGGTTGTGGGCGACACCCGCGGAGTGGATGCGGTGCAGGGCGCTTGCGTGCTGTTGCTCGCGCTGGGAATGGGATGCTGGATGTTTGGCTCGATGCGCTCGCGCAGCCTGGCTCTGGGGATGGGCTTTCTGCTGGCGGGAATGGCGGCTTGGATTTTTGTGATGCCGGCTTTTCGGGATGTGGGCGGCGCAAAGCAGGAGAACCGCGGCAACTCCCCGACTCCTGCGGTTTCTGCCGGGGAATGGCAGGAGTTTTCCCCTGAGAGGCTCGAGGGGGAGTTGCAGGCGGGAAGGCCGGTGTTTGTGGATTTCACGGCCAGTTGGTGTTTGACCTGCAAGGCCAACAAGAAGCTGGTGCTCTCCCGGGACGAGGTTTTGGACGCGTTCCGCTCGCGCGGAGTGGTTCTTTTGAGGGCGGATTGGAGCAACGGGGATCCGGTGATCACCAAAGAATTGCACAACCACAAACGGCTGGGAGTACCTCTGAACGTACTCTACAGCCCAGGGCAGGATCCCGTGCGTTTTCCGGAAATCCTCACGCCCCAAACCCTACTTGAGCCGCTGAAAAAACTACCCCCCCGCTGAACGCAGGATCGTCGTCCAATCGGATTTACTTCCGAAGTATCCACTTCCGAGGGGGGAAAATTTCCGATTTTTTTCGGAAGCTTTCCTCGGTTAACCCGAGATCTGCAGTTGGGGGCGACGGATGAAAAAGTTTACAGAGAGCGGTCCCAAAATCTGGATCGGCTTTCACGGTAAAATTTGGCGCGGGGGCTTGAAGTGGAGAAGACCCCCTCGTTGGGGAAATCGGACGCGCGGAACATGCTCCCTGGTTTCTGCGCAAGAACCGCAAAAGCGCCAATGGCGAAGTCTATGAATCGAACGCCGGATCGGGCGTTGACAAGGGCGCAATCCAGCGACGGGACGGCTCTTGGATGTGGTTGTGGTAAAGGATGAAAACCAGCGTGCCACCGGCCTGCAGTTGAGCTGCCTCGTGGCAAAGGGAGCCAAGAGCGATCTGTCCAAGGGGGCGTATTCAGTGCGTACGAACTGCACGGAAACCGACCCGGCAAAACTGTGGCGTTGGTACGTGCAGAGGTGCGCCGGGGCGCTTATTTGGGGATTAGCCAGTTGGCCGAAAGCGCGTTGGGAAACCGGCTGCTGTTGTGTTTGCAAAAGGAGGCGGATTCTGTGGCGCGCGACGGTCTGTATTAGGCGCTCTCTCTGAAACGCTCAGGGAATGCGTCTCTCCTGACCCAAATCGCCTCTGCGGAGGCGGATCCCAACACGCGACTTCTCGCCGCGAAAGCACTCTCTCGGAGTCTGCAAGACACGCACCCGCAGGATCCTTCCTTTTCATCCTTTGAAAAAATTGGGCTCCGAAGCTGCTTCAGGCAGCCCTAACCGGCAGGCAATCCGGACGCTATCAGGATCTTGTCGCCCTCCTGATGCTCCCACGTTGTAACGCCTCCCAACCCGCCCTGGAAAAGATTGCGCGTGAATCCCAGATCTCTGCGGTGCGGAACCAAGCGGCGCGCGCGCTGGCGCCGGGACGGTAATGGGAAAGGTGGCCGATGCCTATCCCCACCTTCAATCGGATTTCAGTTTGCCCCACTGTAATCCAAACGGGTATAGGTTAAAGTCCGGTCCGCTTATCTCCCGCTTTCAGAAATACGGAGACGAAATCTTTTCTTAATGCATACAGCTCAATCTGTTTTGATCACGGGGGGGACCGGGTCTTTCGGTCATTGCTGCGTCTCCCGTCTTCTTCGGGAACCGAACATTCAGAGGGTCGTTGTTTATTCCCGGGACGAACTCAAACAGTATGACATGGCCCAGAAATTTTCAGACAAGCGCCTCCGGTTTTTCATAGGGGATGTGCGCGACCGCGACCGCCTAGCCCACGCTTTAAATGGCGTGGACACTGTGATCCACGCTGCAGCTTTAAAGCAGGTCCCCACGGCGGAATACAACCCGTTTGAGTGCATTAAAACCAACGTCATCGGAGCAGAGAATGTCGTCCAGGCTTGCATGGACATGAAGGTCAGACGGGTCGTAGCCCTCTCCACGGACAAAGCGGCAGCCCCGATAAATCTCTACGGCGCCACCAAACTCTGTTCGGACAAACTATTTGTGGCTGCAAACAATATCCGGGGTAGTCAGGATATCCGGCTCAGCGTGGTGCGTTACGGTAACGTGATGGGCTCCCGCGGTTCGGTCATTCCCTTCTTTCTCGAACGACGCAAGACGGGTGTCCTCCCCATCACGGATCCGGAAATGACCCGGTTCAACATCACGTTGGAGGAGGGCGTTGATTTGGTCTGCCACGCGCTGTCGTCCGCACTTGGAGGGGAGATTTTTGTGCCCAAGATTCCTTCCTACCGAATCACGGATCTCGCTGAGGCGATCGGACCCGGTTGCGAGCATCCTGTCGTGGGGATTCGCCCCGGGGAAAAAATCCACGAGGAGATGATCACCGAAACCGATGCCTTGCAGGCGATCGCAACAGAAAAGCATTACATCATTGTGCCCATCTTGTTCGGACAAAGCCTTCCCTCGTCCATCGAGAAGTATGCGAACCATCACCGAGGAGCGCCGGTTGCCAAGGGTTTTTCCTATCAGTCCGGAAAAAATTCGGAATGGTTGGATGTGCGGACACTTCGAGCCATGATTGCGCGACACTGTATGCCCTCGGGGGAATCGTTACCTTAAGTCCGAGCGTTTCCCATGGATTTTAT
>JBILWF010000539.1:0-3046 GCA_044370075.1 Chthoniobacteraceae bacterium
TGGCGGGCTGCTGACGCAGGGGGCGATTTTGAAGGTGACGTCCAACGGTACGACGACCTCGCCGGTGGTGCGGGGGGCGTGGGTGATGGATCGGCTTCTGGGCACGCCGCCGCCGCCCCCTCCGCCGGGTGTGCCCGCAGTGGAGCCGGACATCCGGGGGGCCAAAACGATCCGGGAACTGTTGGCGATGCACACGCGGGATGCGTCCTGTGGGGCGTGCCACCAGCGGTTTGATCCGGTGGGTGTCGCGTTGGAGAACTTTGATGTGCTTGGTGGCTGGCGGGAGCGTTCCCGCGGTTTGGAGGAGGGCCAGGCGGTGAAGGGAATCGACCCGGCGGGGCACGAGTACGCCTACGCGCTGTCGGCGCCGGTGGATGCGAGCGCGCGGTTGGCTGATGGGAGCGCTTTCTCGAACATTCACGATCTCAAAAGAATCCTCGCGGCGAATCCGCGACAGCTTGCCAGAAACCTGCTGCAGCAATTCACCATGTACGCGACCGGAACACCTGTTCGGTTTTCCGATCGGCCCGAAATTGAGGCGATTCTGGATAATTGTGCGGCGGGAGGGTACGGAGTGCGCGACCTCTTGCTTGGACTGATGGAGAGCCGGATTTTTCTGGGCAACGCGGGTTGCCGCTGAAAGGAACTATTTTATGAAAACACCGTCCGCGGTTTCCCCTTTTGCGCGCACCGATCGGCGTGGATTTTTGAGAGGCGCCGGAGTTTTCCTGGCCCTTCCTTGGCTGGAGAGCGTGGGACCGGCTTTCGGCAGGGCCGCGGAGCCCTCCTTGCCCCGCCGGATGCTGTTAATCTCCAATAATCTTGGGGTTATTCCGCGGTTCTTTTTTCCCGTGGGAACTGGAAGAGACTACGAGCTCTCGCCTTATCTGCGCGAACTGGAGTCGTTCCGGGGCGATTTTACGGTGTTCAGTGGGCTTTCGCATCCCGGGGTAACGGGGGGGCACAGCACCGAGAATTGTTTTCTGACTGCGGCGAAGGGCCCCGCACGCAGCGGCTTTCGAAATCAGATTTCTTTGGATCAATTTGCCGCGGAAAAGCTCGGGCAGGTCACGCGCTTTGGTTCTCTCAATCTCGGGGTGAACATCGACCGGGCGAACCGGAGTTTGTCGTGGACGCGCGACGGGGCGTTGTTGCCTGCGGAGGACAGCGCGGTGGCGGTTTTCCGCCGGATGTTTGTGCAAGGCAATCCGGAGGAGGTGGCGCGCCAACTGCACCGGTTGGAGGAACGAGGCAGCATTTTGGACGCGTTGCTCGAGCAAACCCGGCGTTTGAATCGGTCCCTGGGTGCGGACGACCGGGCGCGTATGGAGCACTATTTGACCTCGCTGCGCGAGGTGGAGCAGCGGTTGCACGCGGCCCGCGAGTGGGAGTCGAAGCCGCGACCTGCGGCGCCGGAAAAAGAGCCGCGGGATGTCCGGGAAAAGCGGTTCTTTCTCGAAAAATTGGAGCTGATGCTTTCGATGGCGCGGTTGGCGTTTGAGACGGACTCCACGCGCATTATCACACTCATGGTGGATGGCTTGGATACGGGGGTGTTTCAGCTGCACGAGAACCAGAACACGTCGGAGGCTTATCACGGTCTGAGTCACCACGGGCAGGCCCCGGAAAAGGTGCGCCAGTTGGAGGACGCCGAGTGCCAGCAAATTAGATTGCTGCGGAAGCTGCTTGAGGCGCTTGCCGAGGCGCAGGAACAGGGACGCCGGCTTCTGGACCAGACCATGGTGCTGTACGGGAGCAATTTGGGGGATGCAAACACGCACGATAACTCGAACCTTCCCATTCTGATGGCCGGCGGCGGGTTCCGGCACGGAGCGCACCTTGCCTTTCCCAAACACGCCAATGCGCCGCTGAGTAATCTTTTTGTATCTATGCTCCAGCACATGGGTGTGGAGGCGGAGAGCTTCGGGTCGAGTACGGGAAGATTGCAGGGCTTGGAGACCGTCTGACGGAGACCGCCCAGGTGCCGATGAAAAAGAAAACGGGACAGCGCGCGTTTGGAGTTCGTGATTCGGGGGTTCAAACTCCGGCGCTGGATCGAGCCCTGGCGCTTCTGGAATTTATCAGCGCGCACTCCGAGGGAGTGACGACGTCTGAAATACGGGCGGAGCTGGGTTTTTCGGCAAACCTCGTTTTTCGGCTCACCAAGGCGCTGATGGTCCACGGATACATCGAGAGGGATTCGGAAGGGACGCGTTTTGTGCTGACGCAGAAACTACTGACACTCGCGCAACCGAAGCGGGAAGAGCGAAGCCTCGGTCAGATCGCCTGGCCGACGCTATGCTGGCTGCGGGATGTGACGGGAGAGTCAGCGCACATTGGAATTCGGTCGGGATGGGAGTGCGTGGTTCTGGAGCGCGCGATTGGGCCGAATCTTTTCAAATACTACACGGAGGCAGGTGCACGCGGCCCGTTGCACGCGGGGGCGCCCGGTAAGGCGATGCTTGCGTGGCTTCCGGAGGAGGAACTCCGGCAGGTTTTGAACGAAATGCCGCTGGTGCGCGTGACAAACAAAACGATCCAGAACCGTGCGGCTTTTGAGCGGGAGCTTCGCAAGGTGCGTGAGAGGGGTTACGCGCTGGATCGCGGGGAGACGTTGGAGGGACTGTATTGTCTCGGAGTGCCGGTGTGGAACAGCGAAGCGCGGGTGTGTGCGTCGCTGTGGATCACGGCGCCGGAGCCGCGGTTGGATGCGGCCTCGGTGCGGCGGCATTTGCCGTGGGTCCTCGAAGCAGGGAAACGCATGACCGCGGCACTGGCTTAGCGGCCTGTCGCGCTCGGGAGACGGGATTTCGAGGAGTGATGTGGTGGCGTGCAGGGCGGAGGTATCGGCTCTCGTGGGAGCAAAAGGTGTTTGGCGGACTTTGTTCGAGGGCATTCGCCAAAAAACGCAGACAAGACTGCCTTAAGCGACACCAGAGGTCCCGGTCTGAGGCGTCTCAAGCGGCCAACGGTGCGCTTCCCGTGTGGAAAGGCCGCTTGGGGTTGTCCGTCAAGGTGAGCAGCGTCCCTTCCGTGGGCACATTCT
>JBILWF010000538.1:0-3046 GCA_044370075.1 Chthoniobacteraceae bacterium
CACCTCGCCTGCGGTGGTCTCCGTTCCGGCGTGGATCGGGGACAGCGAGCCGAGAACGTGGCAGTTTAAGGCCGGTCAAAGCGTGCCGGACTGGATTCAGATCACGCCATGGGGGCAGATGCTCGCCGCTCCCCCCGCCGGAACCCCCGTGGGGCGGTATGACGTGCTTGTGGAAGGTATTGATGCCTACAAGGTTGCTCAAAATCAAGGGCTTGCAAAAAAATACGCCAAGGCTTCCGTCAGCGTCGTGGACATCGACGCGACGATGCTCGTGGATCTTGGATGGGGCGCCCCGTTCGCATCGGAGGACCCCCGCGGTGTCTTGGATTTAAAAACCAAGGTGCCCGCCAGCTTTGGCAGTCTCACCGGAGGCACTTGGAGCTTTGTTCCCAATCAAACCGGGTTGCCCAATGGTCTCACTCTTTCGCAGGACGGAGTGCTTGCTTTCCGGGACTTGGGATATGGCTTCCCCAACGGGCAGGACGTTTTTGTCCAGTTTCAAGCGGGAACGCAGTCCCTCCTGGGCCGGGTAAGTCTTCTGGCCGTCTGGCCAAACAACTACCCCGAAATGCCTTCCCTCACCCGGGTGGCAGGAGGTCCGGGTGTGACCGCTTCTCTGGCAAATCCCAGCAATCTGTCGCCGGGAATGACCCAGGCGTATTCCTTGGTTCCCGGGCAACTGCTCGAAGAACAGGGCGTCAAGCTGGATCCGTCCGGAGTCATAACGCTTCCGCCGGTTCCGCTGTCGGCCGCACGGGGTAAAACTTACGCCTACGTCGCCGTGTCTACCCGTTACACGTGGGGGGATGGCGGCACGAGTATCGTGCGCGTCCCTATTGTCACGGTAGACGCCTTCCAGCAGTTGCTCATCGATCGCTCTCTGCCCTCCTCTCCCAGCGGCCACTGGGCGCGCCTCAGCCTGTCCGGGGTCCTGCCCAACGGCGCGGGGGCCAATCCGGACGGATGGGCCTTCGCCTATCCGGCAACCCCGGCTGCGGGCGGGGAAAACAGGGAAAATTTGGATTTGCTCCCCGGCGAATTGGCGGTGCGCGTCGGTTTTTGGGCGAATGGATACCGCGATGTGACTCTGGTGTACCAGGAACCGGGCCAGGGCGGGACGCCGGCTGTTTCGGCGGCGGCCAAGTGGCTGACCGTGCGGTTGTATTCCATCGACCCGATGACGCTCTCCGATACCAGTGATGTGCTGCGCACTCCGGCGGCGGGATGGCAAAATGTGGACTTGGGAGCGATTTACCCCCTGCCGGGTGGCTGGGGATCCCGCACGTGGCGGCTCAGCACGGCCCAGTCCGGACTCGAAAACGGCTTTTCCCTCAGTTCCCAAGGTACCCTCACGCTACCGCCTCTCGCTGCCGGTGCGCCGCGTGGAAAATCCTACCTGTATGTGGATGTGACCAACTATCCCCTGGCCTCTGATGCAACGCCTTGGACACAAACGGTGCGTTTCACTCTCAATGCGCTGGATTTCTCGGGCGAATGGCTCTTGGACACTGGACTGTTCTCGCACGGCAGCTCCGTCCTGCCGTCGCTGGATTTGAAAACCCTGCTCCCTTCCGGCGCGGGCGAAAATAGCGCGGGCTGGAGTCTCGCCGACGTTCCGGGCGAGGACCGCTACCCGTTGCAACTCGCGAACGGAAGGCTCGAGATGTACGCCCAAGTTGGGTTCGGGGGTGTGTTGGTCAAGGATGTGACCCTGAAATATCAGCCTTTTTCCGGACCCGCGCTGACCGGCAAAGTCCGCGCGCTTTTGATTGCCCCGGATTCGGTTTCCGGCGGGTTGACCCGGATTCTTGGGGATTCCTCCGGGGTGGGCATTGATCTGTCCGCTGCGATGCCGCCCGTTAGTCTTCCTGCAGATCAGGTTCCAGGGCCGGTGACATGGAGCTTTACGCCTGCTCAGGCTGTGCTTCCCGAGGGGCTATACCTCAGCCCCGAGGGATTGCTTTCCCTGCCGGCCGCTCTCAACGGCGCGCCGCCCGCACGCGCCTACGTGTACGCTACCGCGAAGCGGACCATCGCGGCCCCCGGGAACACCTATGAGGAAATGCGCATCGCCCGCATTCCGGCTCATCTAGTGAATTTCCGTCTGCGCGCCGCGGGGGATCCCTACCTGCCGGGCGGTTTCCAGATTCCCGTGGAAAGCGGGATTCAAGGGTTGGGTCTGGGGGCAAACCGGCAGTGGTCCATCCTGTCCGGAGGCGCTTCTGATGAAAATCAAGGCATCACTTTGGACGGCAGCGCCCTTGCCGTCGGGTACCCGGCATTATGGGACGGACGCCCCAAGGCGGTTTTGGTTCGCGTCACCGACGATTCGGTGCCACCGCGTTCCGCTGTTGGGTTGGTGGATATCACCGTCTTTAACCCGGAGATTTACGCCAATCTGAACGCCGTAGCGGGAGGCGAAGTGCCTTCGGTCGTGGATTTGAAAAACAACACATTCGCCGCTCAAAGCCAGCAGACGGAGACGTGGACCCTAGATCCCCGCCAAAACGAGCTGCCGGCGGGCGTTTCCCTCAACCCAAATGGAATTCTCTCCGTGCAGTTGCCGGCGCAAACTCCCAACCGGCCGTTCGAAATCTACTTTCTCCGCACCCTTTCGAGCGTGGAAAACGGAAGCACCTTCTCCAATGTCTACGGGGGGCGCGCCAGCGTCTCCGTGTCCGGAGGCATCTCGGTGGACCCCCTCACCCTGCAGGGCTCCCTCGTCTCAGGGTCCAACTCCGTGACGGTTGCCTCACTGTTTGGCATCCAGCCCGGCTGGTTGATCAGCGGACCGGGAATCCCCGCCGGTACCCGGGTCCTTGCGGTCAATGGTGCGAATTCCACACTGACGTTGAGCAACCCCGCCACCCAAACGCAGGAAGGTGTGGCGCTCGCAGCGACCTACGCCGCGGTTTCCACCCCGCTGCCGGTGGCTTTCGAGGCCAGTCTTCTCTCGGATGCCTCGCTTCTGCCTGCTTCACCGGCCGAACTCAATTTGCAATCCCTCGTGCCGCAAACCCTCCAAAATTCGGCGGGAAGCCTCTGG
>JBILWF010000678.1:0-3040 GCA_044370075.1 Chthoniobacteraceae bacterium
TTGTCTTGGTTACCGTGGCACCCCCGTTTAACACCGCGCTCACCAATCCCGACTCCAACCCGAAGCCCGACGCCGTCAGCACCCCGGCTTCCACAGTCCCTCCAGAAAGCGTAAACGCTCCCACCGTCTGCCCCGTGTTCCCAAGCGTCAGGAACGTGTTCGCGCCACTCACCGTCACCGCGCCGCTTGTCAGCGTGCCCGCGCCGGAAATCGCAAGCGATCCCGCCGTGACGTTCATCGCACCCGTCAGCGTGTTGAGGCCGCTGAGCGTCACCACACCGGCGGTTGTCTTGGTAAGTGTTGCGCCCCCGTTCAACACCGCGCTCACCAATCCCGACTCCAACCCGAAGCCCGACGCCGTCAGCACACCGGCCTCCACAATCCCCCCGGACAGCGTGAACGCCCCCACCGTCTGCGCCGTGGTCCCCAGCGTCAGGAACGTGTTCGCCCCGCTCAGCGTCAGCGCGCCGCTCGTCAGCGTTCCCGCACCGGTAATCGCAAGCGATCCCGCCGTGACGTTCATCGCACCCGTCAGCGTGTTGACCCCGCTGAGCGTCACCACACCGGTCGTCGTCTTAGTCACCACAGTGCCCCCGTTCAACACCGCGCTCACCAATCCCGACTCCAACCCGAAGCCGGACGCGGTCAGCACCCCGGCTTCCACAGTCCCACCAGACAGAGTGAACGCTCCCACCGTCTGCGCCGTGTTCCCAAGCGTCAGGAACGTATTCACTCCACTCATCGTCACCGCGCCACTGGTAAGCGTACCTGCACCGGCAATCGCGAGCGAACCACCCAAAATGCTCAGCGCACCCGTCAGCGTGTTCACCCCGCTCAGCGTCACCACGCCGGCGGTTGTCTTGGTCACCGGTGCGGCTCCATTGAGCACCGCACCGACCAGCCCCGCCTCCAGCGCAAAGCTGGCGGCGTTGAGCGTTCCCGCCTCCACCACGCCGCTTGCAAGCGTAAGCGCCGCCACGCTCTGCACTGTGTTCCCGAGCGAGAGGAATGCGCTGGCTCCATTGACGGTCACCACCCCGCTGGTTAGCGTTCCAGCGCCGGAAACCGCGAGGGTACCCGCCGTGATGCTCATCGGACCCGTCAGCGTGTTGGCCCCGCTCAGCGTCACCATCCCGGCGCCCGTCTTGCTCACCGTCGCGCCGCCGTTTAACACCGCGCTCACCAACCCAGACTCCAACCCGAAGCTCGCCGCCGTCAGCACCCCGGCTTCCACAGTCCCTCCGGACAGCGTAAACGCTCCCACCGTCTGTGCCGTGTTTCCGAGGGAAAGGACCGCCGATGCTCCGTTCACCGTCACCGCTCCGCTGGTGAGCCTGCCGGCGCCGGTCACGGCCAGCGAGCCTCCGGAGATGGTCATTGCGCCGGTGAGGGTGTTGACCGCGGAGAGGGTCACGACACCGGGGGTGGTTTTGGTCAGCGGGGAGGCGCCATCCAGCACTGCGCGGATCAGCCCGGATTCGAGGCTGAAACTGGAGGCTGCAAGCGTTCCGGCCTCCACCACGCCCTCGCCCAGCGTGAAAGCTCCCACGGTCTGCGCCGTGTTGCCGAGGGAGAGGACGGCCGAGGCCCCGTTGACGGTGAGGGCGCCGCTCGTGAGTTTACCGGCGCCGGTGACGAGCAGGGATCCGGCCGCGATAGTCGCGGTGCCGGTGAGGGTGTTGGCGGCGGTGAGGGTGACTACACCGCTTGTCGTCTTGGTCAGGGGGGCGGATCCGGCGAGGACGGCGCTTACGACACCCGATTCCAGCCCGAAGCTGGTGGCGGAAAGCGTTCCCGCATCCACGACGCCGTTGCCCAGCGTGAAAGCTCCCACGTTCTGGCTGGTGTTGCCGAGGGCGAGAAACGCCGTGGCCCCGTTGAGGGTGACCGCGCCGCTGGTGAGTTTGCCTGCGTCGATGAGGGCCAGCGATCCGGCCGTGACGGTTGTGGCACCGGTAAGCGTGTTGGCGCCGGTGAGGGTCACCAGTCCCGCGCTGCTCTTGGTAACCGGGGCCGCACCCGCGAGGACGGCGCTGACCAGACCCGATTCCAACCCAAAGCTCGTGGCGGCAAGCGTTCCGGCCTCGACCACGCCGCCGGCCAGTGTGAAAGCTCCCACGCTCTGGCTGGTGTTGCCGAGGGTGAGGAACGCCGTGGCCCCGTCAACCGTGACCGCGCCACTGGTGAGTTTACCTGCGTCCGTGAGCGCCAGCGATCCGGCCGTGACGGTGATGGCACCGGTTAGCGTGTTGGCGCCAGTGAGGGTCACCACTCCGCCGGTGGTCTTGGTCAGCGCTGAGGACCCGGCGAGCACGGTGCTGACGGCGCCCGCTTCCAAGACGAGGGTGGGCGCCATGAGGGTTCCGGCTTCGAGCAGGCCGTTTCTGAGGGTGAATGCGCCCACGCTCTGGGTGGTGCTCCCGAGCGAAAGGACGGCGTTGGCACCGTTGAGGAGTACCAGGCCGCTGGTGAGTTTTCCGGCTCCGGTTACGGCGAGAGATCCGTCGGTAATGGAGAGGGTTCCCGCGAGCAGGTTGGCGCCGCTGAGGGTTACGGTGCCTGCGGTGTTTTTGGTGATGGCGGCCGATGCGTCACCGCTGAGGACGGCGCTCACGGCACCGTTTTCGAGGGTGAATGCGGAGGCCACCAGGGTGCCGGAATCAAGGACGCCCCCGCCCAGGCGGAGGCTTGCAAGGGTTTGGATGGTGTTGGCCAGCGACAGCACGGCATCGGGGCCTGCCATCACAAGGGTGGCGGCGGGTGCGGCAAGCACGCCGGAGCCGCTAACGGCGAGGGTTCCGGAGCTGACCAGCACCGTGCCTGCGAAGGTGTTGACGGCGGACAGGATCGTGGTTCCTCCCGCACCGATCTGTTCGACGACGCCGGCACCGCTCAACACACCGGGGAGGGGAAGGGTGTTGCTTCGGTTGAACTGAAGGCGGGCGCCGGAGGCGATAGAAACCCCGCCCATGTTGGCGCCGCCGAGGTTTCCGCCAATTCCGCCGGTCCCGACGAGGAGGGTGCCTGCATTGAGGGTGGT
>JBILWF010000540.1:0-3036 GCA_044370075.1 Chthoniobacteraceae bacterium
CCGCGCCAAGACAAAGCAGCGGCGACAAACCCCGCCCCCTTTCTGCACGAACCGGAAAACGGTCTGCATCACAGTGAACACCAAAACCGCAACCGCGGTGTCGTAGCCTCGCGGGACCCGGTGCTGAAATTTGCCTCCCGCGCTGCGACTCCGAGGAGTGCTCCGCCTGTGGACTCGCTGCGGAATTGCCTTTTTTCTTCCGTGCGCTGAAGTGATCCGCATACCCCTGAAATTCACCGCCATGCTGCGTTACCGCCCCCTGTTTCCAGCCGCGCTTTTTGCGCTCGTTTTCTTCTCCTCCCACCTCCCCGCGCGGTCGGCACCGCTCGTTCTAAACCGCCGTGCCGCCGCGATCGTGGCGGTGGCGGAATCCGCCTCCGCACACGAAACCGCAGCCGTGAGGGAACTGCTGGAGTACACGGCGCGCATAACCGGATGCCAGCTCCCCAGCGAGACGGTTGCCCCGGGGGATCTCCAAGCATTCATCGAAAGACAAAGGACCCTGAAGCTTGTGCCCGTGTTGGTCGGCTCGCTCGCCGACCGCTCAGTGAAGCAGGCGCCGGAACTCATCCGGGGCGGCTTTGTGCTGGAATCCAGCGATGCCATCGTGCGCATTCACGGCAGGGACGAGGGCGTGCGGTACGGGGTGAGCGAGTTGTTGGAACAGGCGGGTGTGCGCTGGTTTGCCCCGGGGGACGTATTCACCGTCGTACCGTCGGCGGCCGGTTTGGAGGTCCGTCCGCAGTTCCTGCGGCAGGAGCCCTCCTTTGCGTCCCGGTGGTTTCAAATGCCGGACACGGACTGGCAGATTCGGATGCGATGCGGCGGAGACTCGTTTCCCGGCGCCCACGGCCTGCCAATTCCGAAGGTGCAGGTGGACCGCGTGACGCAACGCATCGCGCCCCCGGAGCACGAGGATCTTTTTGCCCTCGTGGACGGCGTGCGCACTCCAAGGCAACACTGCATTTCGAATCCGCGCCTTTTGGAACATGTGCTCGAGTCGATTCGGAAGACGCGAGCCAAGGGGGCTGGACCCGTGATCGGAATGGGCCCAAACGACGGCCGGGGATTTTGCGAATGTGACAAATGCAAAGCGCTGGACGGAGGCGATTTTGACGCCTTTTCCCACGAACCAAGTATGACCGACCGGTACGTCTGGTTTTTCAACCAAGTGCTCGAGAAAATCACGCCCGAATACCCCGACACACGGATCGCCTTCTACATCTACCACTCCTACATGCGTCCCCCGGTCCGGTGGAAACCCGACCCCCGAATCATGGGGGCGCTCGCCCCCATCGGCCTTGACCGCGTACACGGATTCTCCAACCCGCTCTCGCCCGAGCGCCGCTACGCGCGGTGGATTTACGAGGAATGGTGCCGCCTGTTACCGGATATCTACGATCGCGGATATTGGAGCAACCTGGCGTGTCCGGGATTTCCCTTTCCCATCGTGCACCGTCTACGGGACGAAATCCCGGCATGCAAAGCGATGGGCTTGCGCGGGTGGCGGGTGGAGACCTTCCCCAATTACGCCTCCCAGCTTCCATCCCTCTACATTGCGGCACGGTTGATGTGGAACCACTCCGCCGATGTCGACGCGCTGTTGGCGGACTTTCACACGCACTGTTTCGGTCCGGCGGCGGCGCCCATGGCAGCCTACACAAAACGGATGGATGACGCGTTGCGCGACAGCGACCACTGCACGGGCTCGGCATGGGACATGCCGTTCTTTTATCCGCCCTCGGTGCGTGCAGCGGCGTCCGCGCACCTCGAGCAGGCGGCAAGGCTCGCAACGGCGAGTCCGTACAAGGAGCGCGTGGAAACGGTCGCCCGGACTTTTCGTCTTCTGGAGGAGTTTGTGGCCATGCTGGATGCGCGAACGCGCTGCGATTTTCCAGCAGCCATGGCGGCCCTCGAGCGCATGGACGCCGTTGCCGGAACGCTCATGGACGTCAAACCGGTTGCCATGCTCTCTGCGGGAAGGTTCAGCACGTATGTAAACTATATGCGCCGGTTTTTCCGACCGGCGACGGAGGACGGATTCAAGCGGGTGTCGGGGGGAAACCGTCTCGTGGCAGCGGCCCGGGACGGGTGGGAGTTTCAGATGGATCCGCTGCGCATCGGAGAATCCCTGGGGTGGTGGCGGTCCGAGGTGCGCGGGGGAAATTGGCAGCGGATTCTTTCAAGCAGCTCGTCGTGGAGCAACCAGGGCCTGCGGTACTACAAGGGCCTGGCGTGGTACAGGCAGTCGCTGGAGGTGCCGCCTGATGCGGCGGGAAAACGGATTTTTGTGTGGTGCGGCGGTGTGGACGAAAAAGCGAAATTTTGGGTGAACGGAATCCCGGTGGGAGTCAGCCACGGGGCGGCGTTCTACCCTTTTGAACTCGACGCCACGGCGGCCGTGCGGGCGGGTGCCAATGATGTGGTGGTTTGCGTTGTCAATGACACGGTTCATGAGCTGGGTACCGGGGGTATTGTGGCTCCCGTTTTTCTATATTCGCCAGCCGCAGGCATGGAGGCGAAGCTCGACAACGGAAGGTTCGAGTTAAAGGACACCTTCCCGTGAGCACGGCGCGCAACCCGGCGCCGGGCGGACGAAGCTCTCCCGCCGGGGGAACGGGCCGTACCGGGCTGCCTGTACCGGCTTCCCCCGTTCGGGGCGGACACGGGGTCCCTGGGTCGCTCTTCTGCCCCGGGGTGTGCAGCAAAGCAGTTTTGTCCGGAGGTCAGCGATTTTTCCAAACAAAGCCGGGGAGCGGCGGTTTTGAATTTGTGACGCAAATAGAACGTGTACCAGATATGGAACGGGCCCGTTCCAAAAAGCCGTGTTCCCGCGCGGCCGCGGAACCCGCCGGCAGCCAGGCGCCCGCACTGGACCGCGGACTCGCTCTTTTGGAGGTGCTCGACGCGCGGCCCGACGGGATGAACCTTTCTGAGATCAGCCGCGCGATTGGTAGTCCGAAAAACTCGACCTCACGCCTCGTGCACACCCTGATTGCCCGCGGTTACGTCGAGCGGGAACCGGGCACATGGATT
>JBILWF010000541.1:0-3027 GCA_044370075.1 Chthoniobacteraceae bacterium
GCGTAGGCTGGGAGTCGGGTGTTTCCGGGGTTGTATTCGAGCTACGGGAGTTTTGCAGCGGGAAGAGCGCGGTGAACCAGAACGTGGATCCCTCGCCCGGTTGGCTTTGCACGCCGATGTCACCCTGCATAGCGCGTGTGAGTTGTTTGGAAATGGCCAACCCAAGCCCCGTGCCTCCATAGCGGCGTGTTGTGGAACCATCTGCCTGGCTGAAGGCTGAGAAGAGGCGCTTCTGCGCGGACTCCGGTATGCCGATTCCCGTGTCGCGCACTTCAAAGCGCAGTTTCACGCTGGTCTGCCGCAGGGCGTCGGGATCGTGTTGCACGGCGCAGTGGAGAACGACTTCTCCCTGGTCGGTGAATTTGAGGGCATTGCTCAGGAGATTCACGAGAATCTGGCGAAGTCGTCCCGGATCGCCGCGCATCCGGGGGGGAACCGCGGGGTCGCAAACGACCGCGAGCTGAAGGTTTTTGTGTTCTGCCTTTTCGGCCATTAAATCAATGGCGCCATAGAGCACTTCCTCCAGTTCGAAATCTTGCTCATCCAAAACCAACATACCGGCTTCGATTTTAGATAGGTCGAGGGTGTCATTCAGCAGGGTAAGAAGGGCATGTGCGCTGGTGGAGATGGTGCGCGCAAAATCCCGCTGGCGCCGGTTGAGGTCCGTATCCAGCAGAAGGCCGGTCATGCCCAAAATTCCGTTCATGGGAGTGCGGATTTCGTGGCTCATATTGGCCAGAAATTCACTTTTGAGCTGGGCGGTTTGAAGCGCAGCGTCCCGTGTCTTGAGCATCTCCGCCTCGGCGCGCACCGCGCGCGTGACGTCGAGTCCGATGCCGGCAATGAATCGTTCACCGTTCTTTGTATCGATGACAAAGCGCAGAACCCGCCAGTGGTGCGTTGATCCGTCCTTGAGCGCGAACTCCTCCACGACGCGGCGCGGCAAGCCGGTTTGAAGAACTTCCTCTTCGAGGGATCTCACGCTGTGTGCAAAAAGATTGGATCGCAGATCGGAGTCTTTCTTCCCGAGGATGGAGTCGGGTGCGTGCTGAAGGAGCCGCCCGAAGGTGGGGTTGGCCATGACATACCGTCCGGAATTATCTTTGAGAAAAATCAGTGCGGGAGTCTGTTGGGCAAGGGTTTCGAGTGCGTGCTGAATGTCAGAGGATAGGGCGGCTGGTTCCTGGGGGTGGGAATTACGGCGCGCGGTGTACAGCAGACCAAGAAGGCCGGTAATGCAAGCGGTTGCGGCGATTGCTTTTTTGGAAGCAGAAGCCGGGAAATTTGGAGCCGGGTGCAAGGATCCGAGCCAGAACGCTCCGAGGGTGGCGCTGCAGAGGCAGGCTCCCGACAGGAGGACGTTGCTTGGGATGCGATGCATGTCGGTTGGTCGGTTTGCGGATCATGCGGAGGAGGTTTCCGGTTTTGCGATAAAAAAAGCCCCCGTTTTGCATCGCAAAACGGGGGCTTTCAGGATTGGAGGGAAATTTTCCGAGGTGTTACTTCACCTTTGCTTTGAGATCTTTACCCGCGGAGAAACGGACTCCTTTGGAAGCCTTGATTTTGATTTTTTCCTTGGTTTTGGGGTTGGTGCCAACGCGGGCCTTGCGGGTTGTGACCTTAAACGTACCGAAGCCGATGAGTTGGACGGTTTGATCTTTTTTCAGTCCGCTTTTGATACCGTCGATGACTGCTTCCACAGAGCGCTCTGCGGCCGCGCGCGTGGTTTCTTTTCCGAGGTTTTTTTGAACGGCTGCGATGAGGTCGGTTTTGTTCATGGGGACGTTGGTTTACTTTAGTAAGTAGGTGGGTGAATTTGGCCCAGCGGCCGATAGGCTTGCGGACCCTGAGAAGTCCTTTGCCAAAGAGGCTTTGATGCGTCAAACAAAACCTTCTAAGAAAACCGGCTGGATATGAATAATCTTGCCTCGGCCCGCCTGGGGTAATGCGGCGGACGACATTCTTACAGTGCTTATGAAAGAAAGGATCGAAAGGTTTGCATCCGCAACTCAAAAATTTGGAAATGAGGTATATGTGGCGCCCGGAGCGGTTTTAATCGGGGATGTTGAACTGGGTGACGGGGCAAGTGTGTGGTTTCAATCCGTGCTTCGTGCGGATTTGAACCGCATTCGCATCGGGGCGCGATCAAACGTACAGGACGGGGCTGTACTGCACGTGGCGGATGAGTTTGGCGTGGACGTTGGCGACCTTGTTACTATTGGGCATGGAGCAGTGCTTCATGCGTGCCGGGTGGAGGATGAGGTCCTCGTGGGGATGAGGGCGGTAGTTTTGGACGGAGCGGTCATTGGTTCCCGATCGATTGTCGGAGCAAATGCCCTTGTCACCGGCGGGATGCAGATCCCCCCAGGATCGCTTGTGCTTGGGTCTCCGGCCAAAGTGGTGCGCGTTCTATCCGCACTGGAGCAGGGTGCCGTTTCGGTCTGGGCGGATCGTTACGTCGAACTGGCCAGGTCATACCGGGATGGCACGCCCAACGTGTGCGGGGTGCCTTCTTTGCCGCCTCCGCTTGCGGGTTAATATACGGCGCATTGATTCCCCGAAGGGAAAGTGCCCGTGATCAGGTTGAGGAATCCGCGTTGTCCGAAGCTCTTTGGTGCTGTCTGCGCGTCTCGACCTCCTCCCAGACTTTGACGATTCCCAGAATCAGAAGCACGGGGCGGAGGGCGGAGAGTAGCAGTCGCAGCACGCCGCCGACTGGAACGAGCGCCAGAATCAGACCGGCTCCGAAAGCTGCGCTGACCGCCTTGGTGGGCTGTTCCCTCGTGTACGACTGGATTCCATCGATCCAAGGGTCGGTTTTTTTTCCCGATTGCGGCGAGGGTGAACCAGGGGGCGTTTGCTCGGAGTTCATGCTGCCCGCATTTCGCCCTCAGAAACTTCCAATGGCAATCTTTGAATCGGCGCGCACCGGAGTAGTGCGGAATTGATGCAGCGGGTGCTTTGCGATTGAATGTTGAGATGCGTCCTCTCGTGGTTTTGAATTGTGTTGGCCTGACCCCGGGGCAT
>JBILWF010000080.1:0-7672 GCA_044370075.1 Chthoniobacteraceae bacterium
TGCCACTGGGCGGGTTTTTCGATGCCGGCGGCTTCCAGAATCGTGGGAGCTATGTCGATGAGGTGTGAGGGGGCATGCCGGAGCTGGTTTTTCGCCTGAAATCCCGCCGGCCAGTGCACCACCAAAGGCGTGCTGATGCCGCCTTCGTGCACCCACGTTTTGTGGCGCCGGTGCGGTGTATTAGCCGCACTCGAAAAGCCGGGTCCGAGGCACAGGTGGGTGGCGGCGCTTCCTGGCGCGGCTGTCGGATCGTGTCCGCCGCCGCGGATCATAATTTCAGCGCTGGCGCCGTTGTCGGAGGCGAAAATGATGAGCGTGTTTTCAAAAGCATCCATGGACTTTAGCTGGCCCAGAATGCGGCCGATTTCGCGGTCCATACGGTCGACCATCGCGGCATGGATGGCCATTTTGGTTGCCTGAAAACGGCGCTGTGCATCGGAGAGTTCGCTCCACGGCAGGGGGCGGTCGGTTTCTCCGGGGCCAAATTCAACGATTGCAGCGGGATGCGGATAGGGCGGGCCCACCTCCCGCTCCAGCGGGGAGAGCGTGGTGCGGGTGATGCCCAGGGTTTTTAAACGTGCGAACCGGGCCTCGCGCATCGCGTCCCAGCCGTCCAGATAGCGGTCGCGGTACTTCGCGATATCCTCGGGCAAAGCGTGCAGGGGAAAATGGGGCGCGATAAAGGCGACATAGTGAAAGAACGGTTTGCCAGCGTGATGGGCGGCGTGATCCTTGAGGCAGTCGATGGCGTGATCGGCTGTGGCGCAGGTGGAGTAGTACCCGTTCTCGTTTTCCGGTGCCTGGGTGCGGACATCATCCAGCGCGTTTCCTTTGGAAGAAAAGAAGTTGGATTGGTTCCGGACATCGAGGGACCGGTCGAAGCCGCCTGCCAGAACCGGGCCGTCCACATGCCATTTTCCACTGTGATAGCTCCTGTAGCCGGCGGGTTTGAGGAAATCCGGCAGCAGGCGCGCCCATGCGGGTCGGGTGCCCGCGTTGCCTCCCTTAAGATTGGGAAGGGCGTCGCGCCGGATCTGCTGGGCGTAGTAGCCGGTGAGCAGGGCTCCGCGCGAGGGCCAGCAGCGCGCGGTGTTGTAAAACTGGGTGAATCGGAGACCGTTTTGCGCGAGCGCATCCAAATTGGGTGTTTCGATCTCACCCCCGTAACAGCCCAGATCGGAATAGCCGAGGTCATCCGCGAGAATCAGAAGAATGTTGGGGCGTCTGGCGGTTTTGTCGGCAGCTTGCGTTGCGGGGGCGGATGCGGTCGTGCAGGCAAGAGCCACAAACAGCGGGAGGAGGCGGCGGAGGGTCATGATTCGGGGGGGTTAGTCGGCAGGCACGGTAGCTCTGCATCCGAGTGCCGTGAAGTCTAAGTCCTCGGGCAAATCGGGCGGACAGGGAGGCCGGGTACGGATGGGCGCTCGATGCTTTGTTTAAAAACTGTGACCAACCGCCCACGCGTTTGTGACCTGCTGCGTGGACTTTGTGTTCCATAAATTTTTGGACGTGATTCAAGATTCAATACCTCCCGAGCTCGATTGTGCCCCCCGCCTGCTCATCCTCACTGCCGGTTTCGGCGAAGGACACAACGCCGCGGCCCGCGCCCTGCACGCGGCGTGGACCCTGCGGCACGGCGAGTACAGCGCCGCGGTTTCCGATGTTTTTGAAGAGGCAAATCCGCTTCTAAACCGCTACGCCCGCAAGGGGTATCTGACCCTCATCAACCGCATGCCGCGGCTCTGGAACCGCATGTACGCCTTCTTGGACAAATCCGCGTCCTCCTTCGGCACCATGGCCCGCTTCCTAGTCACCGAGCGCCGCGTGCTTCGGTCGGTGCTGGAGCGCAACCGCCCCGACGTGGTGTGCAGCACCTACCCGGTCTACGCGTTTTTAATGGAAGAAGCACTTCGGGAGGCCGGCTTGCGGGTGCCGCATTTTAATATTGTAACCGATTCCATCAGTATCAACGCATTGTGGTGGAAGGGGGGCGCCACGGGATGGTTCATGCCGAATGAAGATTCCGCGGAGGTTATCCGGCGCGCCGGGGTGGATCCGCGTCGGGTTTACGTGGACGGTTTTCCGGTGGCTCCCGAGTTTGCGGAGGACTGGGACGCGGAAGCCCTTCCAAATCTCGCGTCGGGGGCGCGGCCGCGGGTTTTGGTGATCATTCATTCCGGGACGCGTGCCGCCGAGTCGGCCCGGGCGTTGTTAAGGGAAACGGAATGGGAGGTGACGTGTGCGGTGGGGCGTGATGAGGCATTGCGTGTGGAACTGGAGCAACTGGCCGCCAGGCGGGCGGCGCCTGCGCGGGTGGTGGGGTGGACTTCTGAGATGCCGGGGTTTTTGCGCACGCACCACGTGGTGGTGAGCAAGGCCGGTGGAGCAACGACCCAGGAGGCGATTGCGGCGCGCTGCCCGATGCTGGTCACCCAGATTGTTCCCGGACAGGAGGAAGGAAATTATGAACTGCTGCGCCGGCACGGGATTGGGGGATACGCCCCGAATGCGGAGGCGCTTCTTCAAAAGCTTCGGGCGGCCTTTGCCCGCGGAGGGGCCCTGTGGGAGGCGTGGAGGGATGCGTTGGAGCCCTTGGCGCGCCCGGACGCGGCCGACCGGATCGTGGGACGTATGCTCCACATGGCGCGGCGCTCCGAAACTGCGGACCTATGAAAAGACAATTTCGCACGGTGATCCTTTCCGATGTGCATCTCGGGACCCCGGATTGCAAAATACATCAGGTCAATCATTTCCTCCGAAACATCCGGTGTGAAAAACTTATCCTCAACGGGGATATTATCGACGGATGGCAGCTGCGCCGGGGCGGGAGCTGGAGCAAGGCGCACACGCGTTTTGTGCGGATCGTGCTCAAGAAAATGGAAAAGCGTGGCACAGAGGTGGTGTACCTGCGGGGCAATCACGACGACATCCTGGCCTCCTTTCTTCCATTGGAGTTTGGCGGATTGCGTGTGTCGGAAGATCATGTCCACGAGGGTGTCCGCGGGCGGTATCTGGTTTTGCACGGGGATGTGTTTGATACGGTCACCAAAAATTTTGTGTTTTTGGCGCACGTGGGGGACTGGGGGTACAGCCTGTTGTTGCGTTTGAACCGGGTTTACAACGCGTGGCGTGCTTTCCGCGGCAAGGAGTACTGGTCGCTGAGCCGGGCAATCAAGGCGAGGGTTAAGGAGGCGGTGGCTCACGTTTCGCGGTTTGAAGAGCACATTGTCCAGCTGGCGAGGGAGCGGGGATGCGTGGGGGTTTTGTGCGGGCACATTCACACGGCGGCCGATAAATACCTCGACGGTATTCACTACCTCAATTCGGGAGACTGGGTGGAGTCCAACACGGCGGTCGTGGAGCATTTCGATGGCCGCCTGGAGTTGTTAGAGTTTTCGGATTTTGTGCGCGAATTTCCGATGCCTGGGGAAGTGGGCGGGGGTGGGGCGGAAGTTTTGCCCGGGGGTGAACTGGTGGAAGAGGAGCCGCTTTTGGCGGCGGGGTAGGGGAGGACGGGGGCGCGGGAAGGGGCTTCCCAGCCGGCGCATGCCGTATACACTATGGTTTATGTTCACCCCCTCAACCCGCCCTTCCGGGGCGCCGCCCCGGTCCTGTGCTCCCGAACACCTTCCGCTTTCCGCAAACGTGCTTCGTAATTCCTGCCGTCTTTGAAGCTGCCGGAGACAAAGCACTTGGGAAATCAGTTTGTGCCCAAACGTACAGATCCATTTAGACATCCCGTTTTTTATCGGATCAAATGTCTGTTTTTCAGGCGCATACAGCCGGCGCTAATGGATTTCCCTATTTGGGATTAACTTAGAATGCCCCCTTTTCTGTCCAGACTTGTTCCTCTGGGCTTTCTTCTCGCCCTGATGGCGGGCATGGCCGGTTGCGCCCGTTCGCTCTACCGCAAGCGGGCTGATCGCGAATCCTATTCGGCGATCCGCGGCAAGGCGGCCCTGCTTCCCCAGGAACTGGAGTTGCGGGACCCGCTGATTGAACCCGATCCGGAGTCGCGCTTTTTTTCGGAGTCGGATCCTGATCATCCCGGGATGCCTCCGGATGACCCCGCCTCCCACCAGTTCATGGTCCGTGTGGCGGGTAAGGCGGGTCCTTCCGCGTGGGAGCCGCTGAACCAGGATGACCCGGATCGGGATGCGGTTTGGCGGCATCACCTTTCCAAGGATGCGTCGGGGGTGGTAGGGCTTGACTTAAAATCGGTGTTGCGCCTAGCCCGGCTTAATTCGCGGGATTTCCAGCGCGAGAAGGAGGATTTGTACCTTTCGGCTTTGGATGTGACTTATGAGCGTTTTCGGTTTTCGCCTCAGTTTGCGCTCCGGCCGGGGGTTGGAGCGCAGGCTGCCAATGCCAAGGCACCTGCCGCGCAGCAGGAAGGCGCCTCCATTCTCACGGATGGAAGCGTGCGCTGGTTGGCGGCAACGGGCGGCCAGTTGGTGGCGAATTTTGCGAACAGTTTCGTTTGGAATTTTAAGGGAAGCCAGTCCGTGGAGACGACCGGGTCGCTGGTAAACTTTACCATTTTGCAGCCTCTGCTGCAGTTCGGAGGCCGCGAGCGCACGCTGGCCGCGCTTACCCAGTCCGAGCGCACGCTCATGGCCAATGTGCGGCAGATGATTCAATTCCAAAACGGCTTTTGCCTGCGGGTTGTGTCTGGACGCAATTCGGGAGAGGGTCCCGCCCGGTCGGGGAACGTTGGGGGATCGGGTCTGGGCATCATTGCGGGAACCCCCAGCGGGCGCACCGCGGCGCCGCGCGCGGACGGGTTTTACTATCTTCTCGAGGAGGAACAGCGCATTCGCAATCTGGAGGGGAACGTCGCGCGTTTGCGGGAGAGTTTGGATCAGCTTGCGGCTGCGTTTGATGCGGGGCGCTTGTCCTCCCGGCTGCAGGTGGATCAGGCGCGGCAGGCGCTTTTGAACTCCCAGAGCCAGCTGTTGTCGGCCCGGGCCGCTTATGAAACGCGGTTGGATGCCTACAAGGTGGATTTGGGGTTGCCGCCGAATCTGCCGGTGGTGGTGCGCGATTCGGTGTTGGAAAAATTCCGGACTACCGATCCGGCGGCCACGGCACTGGATCGCAGACTGGTGGTGCTTTTGGCCCGGATTCGAAACCGGGATCTGGCGGCAAATGTGGGGGAACTTCGCGAGTACTTGGGGGAGGCGCGTGCGCTTGGCGGCGCTCTGCGAGAACTCCTTGCCGGGTCGGAGGCGGATCTCGCGGCATTGGACCGGGTTATTCCGGTGCGCAGGGCGCAGCTGGGTGCTTTGGCGTCCTCGGAACTGGCTCGCATCCTTTCGGTTGAGCCGGACCGGCTGGATCCAAAATTGTTGGATCAGAAGGTCAGCCAGTGTTCCGAGCGGTGCGCTCTCTCCCGGACCGAGCTCGGGGAGTTCGATGCCGCGACCGCCCGGTTTGAATCGGAAATGGAGGGGATGGAACTGGAGGCAGCCCGTTCAAAGCTGGTTGATTTGGCGGATGATCTCTCCGGGATTCTGCTGACGATTTCCCTCAATCAAACGGCCATCCGTTTGGAGAGTGCGGTGCTGCCGAGGATGGAACTTTCGGAGGAAACCGCTCTGGAGATAGCCCGCGAGAATCGTTTGGACTGGATGAACGCCCGGGCGCGTCTGGTGGATGTGTGGCGGTTGATCGGCGTGCAGGCAAATGCGCTGCAAAGTGCGGCGGATTTCTCACTCTTTGGCGGGCTTGGAACGGTGCAGAATCAGGCAGCACGTTTTGATGGGCGCACGGGCTCCTTGCGCGGTGCGTTGCGTTTTGACACGCCGCTAAACCGGTTGGCGGAACGCAACGACTACCGGGAGGCGCAAATCGAATATCAGCGCGCCCGGCGCGACTACATGCTGTTCGAGGACCGGATCCTCCAAAGCCTGCGCAACACTCTGCGTCTGGTGAACATCAGCCAGCTCAATTTTGAATTGCGCCGTTCGGCAATTCAAATTGCGATCTCGAAGGTGGACTTGGCCAAGCTCCGTTTGCAGGAGCCCCCAAGGCCCGGTGTGCAGGCCACCATCGGCGCCACCACGGCGCGCGATTTGGTGGATGCACTCAATGATTTGCTCGAATCCCAGAACGATTTCCTCAGCCTGCGGGTTGGCTTTGATGTTTTGCGGATGCTGGTGGATTTTGAGGTGGGCACTTTTAAAACGGATCCGGATGGGTTGTGGATTGATCCCGGGGTCATTACCGCCGCGTCGCTGACGGCACGTGCTCCCAAGTGGCGTGAGATATCCGCGATTTCAAACACGCCGCCCTCCAACTCCATCCCGCTGCGTGCGAACGCTGCTCCCGCCGTTTCCGCGGGTGTGGTGTCTGCGCCGGGTTCCCGCGTAGCATTCAAACAGGCAACCCCCACCGTGCGATGAGCCATCCCATCTCCCCCCCTTCCCGCGGTTCTTTAAACCGGCGCCAACAGTGGATTCTTTCGGTCATTGTTTTGGTCGCGTTATTTTTGACGTGGGGTGTTTCTCGACGCCGCTCCAAGTCCGGATCGCGTTCCGCGGCGGCAGCCAAGGCGGCTGCTTCGCAGGGGCCGCTGACGGCGACGGTGGCTTCGCGTCCGTTTGTCGAGGAGGTGGTTGAGCGCGGCGAGGTGGCCAGTTCGGAAAATGTCGAAATCCGCTGCATGGTTCAGTCCAAGAGCGCCTTGGGAACGGCCATTATCGAGATTGTCCCCGAGGGAACCTACGTCGAAAAGGGGGACTTCCTCGTCAAGCTTGATGACTCCGCTTTGCAGGCGGAGTTGGTGCAGCAGCGCATCACCTGCCACACCGCGCGTGCCTTGCTCACCGAGGCCCGCGCCGAGTTTGAAGCGGCCGATCTGGCGTTCAAGGAATACGAGTCGGGAACTTTCAAACAGGAGTTGGGCGTTGTCGAGAGTGAGCGTTTTGTGGCTCAGGAGAATCTGCGCCGCGCAGAGGAATACCTCCGCTACAGCATGAAACTCGCCTCCAGGGGATACGTGACCGAGGTGCAGCTCGAGGCGGACCGGTTTGCGGTCGAGAAAGCACGGAAGGAATTCGACAACGCGACCACCAAACTCGACGTGCTACATCGTTTCACAAAAGTCAAAACCATCAACCGGCTGAAAGCCTCGGTGGAGACGGCCGGTGCCAAACTTCAATCGCGAGAAAACAGCAACCAGCTGGAGGAGGAACGCCTCAAAAATTTGGAGAGCCAGTTGCAGTTTTGTGTGATCACCGCGCCCACTTCGGGGCAGGTGGTCTATGCCAATCCGGTGGGCGTGGATCGGGATCCTCTCATTGCCGAGGGGAAACTGGTGCGCGAGCGGCAGATCATCATCCGCCTGCCGGATCCACGCCGGATGCAGGTCATGGCTCGTATTAACGAGTCTCGCATTGATCGTGTGAAAATTGGAATGCCTGCGCGGATCCAACTGGATGCCTTCCCAAACCGTCCGATGTGGGGAACGGTGAGGGCCATCAGCGAGTACCCGCTGCCCCCCAGCAGCGTTTACAGCACCATTAAGGAGTACGCGGCGGAGATCTCCATTGATGACCCCCAAAAAGGCGTGCGCACGGGCATGACGGCGCAGGTGGCCGTGGAGGTCAAACGCGTGGATCAGGCGCTTCAGGTGCCCGTGCAGGCGGTGCTCGAGCGGGGCAAAAAGTTC
>JBILWF010000542.1:0-3018 GCA_044370075.1 Chthoniobacteraceae bacterium
AGATTGGAGTCGAATCCAATGCCTTTGGCAGCAGCACAGGGCCCTTGGACGAGGTGTGAGAGTCAGTTTCTCTCCGGCGGTTTTTCCCCGGTATGCCGGGACTTCAACTTCGCGGCGCGGGCTGTTCGAGCGTTGCTTCCGCGGTCGTTTGTTGGCTGCATGGGATCATTAAGCCTGCCTCATTCGTCTGGGCGTTTGCTCTGTTCCTGAAGTGATCAGAGATTCCACGCGGCCGGGGTTCGCTTTCGAGCGCGGGAGCAAGCCCTCTCCGCCTCCTGCGATCCCTCAGCAGCCAACGCGGGCACATCTGGTTTTTTTGCAGTGATGGCGCCGCCATTCGATCCCTCAGCAACGCCCGCCGCGCGGCGCAAACACGCGGCGACGGGAGTGGTTGGCTCCCGGATTCCCCCGAAAATCCGCCCCGCTTCTCGAAACCCCTCGCACCCAAAACTGGATTGCTCTGCGGTATCCAGAGGCGCCAAGAGGAGCAGCGCAAACCTCTCGTTTAGTCTGGTGTGCGCCTGGGTCGCGGGCCTAGCCATGGAGTCATGATTTTAGACCAACTTTCTGCCTCCGCCGCGTACGAGCCGCTTCACCCGCTCTTTCCCGCAGCTTTCGCCTACCTGCGTGCCTTTAACCGCAGTACGCCGGATGGAAAACATGAACTTCAGGGAGGGAATCTTGTGGCGATCGTGCAGCGCTACCAGACGGCATCCCCGCTCGAGAAGCTCTGGGAGGCACATCAGGTTTATGGAGATATTCAGGTGGTTTACGCAGGGACCGAATACTGCGGGCACGCCGACCGGGCCACGCTGCGCGTGAGCCATCCCTACAGCTTGGAGAAGGACGTCGAGAAGTACGAGGCACCCGCGGAGCCCACCGCGCTGCTGACTCTCGGCCGGGGCAATTTTGCGATTTTTTATCCGCAGGATGCGCACCAGCCCGGCGTTCAGATTGAAGTTCCGGAGGAAATTTTGAAGGTGGTCATCAAGTTCCGCCTGCAGCCCTGAGGGGCCGTGTTGAGCCGGTGCGGAGCGTACGGGCGGGTCAGGGCGCAGGGCGGTGGGGAAAACGTTTAGAGTTCGGGAGATGAATGCCGGTGAACCGACTCAAAATCCGGTTCGAGGCTTGCAGGGAACGCGTCTGTCTCGTTTTTTGGGAACCAATCCCCCCATGGACATCCCGCGACGCACTTTTATTCAACACTCCATGCTGTGCCTGGGCGGCTTGTTGGGTGCCGCGCAGGCCGATGAACCGACGCAACAGCCGGTTTTGCGTATAGGTTTGCTGACGGATCTGCACTACGCGGACAAACCTCCGCGCGGCAACCGGGTTTACCGCGAGGCTGCTGCGAAATTGCAGGAGGCCGTGGAGATCTTCAATGAACACGCCCTCCAGTTTGTGGTTTGCCTCGGAGATCTCATCGACAAAGCCAGTTCGGTGGAGGTCGAGATCGGCTGGCTCAAACACATTGAATCAATCTTCGCAAAAACGAAGGCTCCCCGGCACTACGTGCTCGGCAATCATTGTGTTGCCACCCTGACCAAGGACGAGTTTCGCACCCACACCGCTGCCTCGAAAACATCCCATTATTCGTTTGATGCCGGCGACTTCCATTTCGTCGTTCTGGATGCCTGTTTTACGGCGGATGGAACCCCCTACGGGAGGGATAATTTCGACTGGAAAGATGCCAACATTCCCCAGTCTCAAGTCGACTGGCTGGGCGCGGATCTGGCCGCGAGCTCGAAGCCGGTCCTTGTCTTTGCGCATCAGCGGCTCGATGAAGCGGGCGCGCTCAGCGTGCGCAATGCTGCCACGGTGCGAAAAGTTTTGGAAAGCTCGGGCCGTGTGATGGCCGTGTTTCAGGGCCACTCCCATCGGAATGAGTACCAACAGATCGCCGGGATCCATTACTGCACGCTCGTTGCCATGATCGAAGGGGCCGGTCCGGAGAACAGCGGATATGCCCTTCTGGAGGTGATGGCGGACCGATCCCTGCGACTTCGCGGGTTTCGCCGGCAAGTGGCCCGTGACTGGGGGGCAAAGTGATGCGCTGGTATTGGACTGGAGACGAAAAACAGGCTTTCCCCGGAAGTTCCGGCACCATCGACTCCACCTACTCCTGCACGCATCTCCGGTTAGCTTGAAACTCTCCAGTACCAACGCGACCGCAGCCACGCGAAGCCGCTTTACGGCCCGTATGCGGCCAGTTCTTGCGCCCGGGCGCTACCGACCGGATCCCGTTTCACCGAGTGCTGAAGGTGGCGCTGCTTTGCTTTACGCGCGGCCGCGGGGGCCACTGGCCTCGTTTGGATGCGCTCTGCGTGTCGTTCGGAATACAACCATTTTTAAGGGAGCCCCGATGGCCAGTCTCCCACCTCGAAGGATTTCCACAAAGCAAGGTTCAGGAATTGAAAGATTCAGGCCTCGCTGCAATTCGCAGCTTTACTAAAGGGCTCGCATGAAACCACTGCAGGGGCTTTTTAAAAAATTGAGAGTACACTGCCAGTCACCGCTGAAGGGCGGAGAAAGCAGTCACGGATCCGGAACATTTTAATGCGCTTCCCATGCGGTATCTCGCCCGCGTGCGCTCCGGTCGTGTGATGCGGCGTATTATTGCAGCGAGCGGATGTACAGGATGATCGAGTCTATCTGGTCCTCGGATAGGATTCCCTTGTAGCTGCCCATGCCCGGCAGATAGCCGGCAACGACTTTTTTCCCGGGCTCGAGGATGGACGTGCGGATGTAGAACTCGTTGGCGGACTCGATGGAGCCGTCGGTGAAGGTGCGGTCTTTGCCAAAGAGGCCCTTCCAAGTCGGGCCGGTTTTGCCTTCCTGGGATCCATCCGTGGAGTGGCAGACAACACACCCCATGGTGACGCTGAGTTGTTTGCCCCGTTCCCGGGTGGGAGGCTCCGCGGTGGGAAGGCGCGTAAGCGGAACGCTGCGGGCGAGGTCGGCTGCGGGAAAGCCCGACGCGGCAAGGTCGCGCGAATACGGTTGGTGGATGGTAAAGTA
>JBILWF010000037.1:0-9698 GCA_044370075.1 Chthoniobacteraceae bacterium
AAGCCGGCTGCCTCTGCAACGATGCCCGGCTCCTGCCTCCCGCCGCACCCGCGGACCCATGGCAGGCCCTCGGTGACCCGACCGAAGCCGCCCTCCTCACCCTCGCCCTCAAAGCCGGCCTCCACCCCGCCGTCCTCCAACACGCATGGCCGCGCACCTGCGAAATCCCCTTCGACGCCGGCAAGAAATGGATGCTCACGGTGCACTCAGGCCCAGGCCACACCCGCCTCCTACTCAAGGGCGCGCCCGAGGCCGTGCTGCCGCTGTGCGCGCTTGCCGAACCCCTGCGCGCATACACCACGCATGAGGCCGCCGAACTCGCTGCCGAACAACTCCGCGTACTCGCAGTGGCCGCCTGCACGCTGCCGCACGCCCCTGCCCTCGACCCCGACTCCGCCGCGGACCAGCTCCGGGGCCGCATCCGCCTGCTCGGGCTGATAGCCCAGAGCGACCCGCCCCGCCCGGAATCGCGCGAGGCGGTCGAAGCCTGCCTGCGCGCGGGCATCCGCCCGGTGATGATAACCGGCGACCATGCCCACACCGCACGCGCCATCGCCACCACCCTCGGCATCCACCGACCCGGGTTCCACCTGCTCGAAGGGCCCGCTCTCGACGCCCTCTCCGACGCCGAACTCGCCGCCCGCCTCGATTCCATCCGCGTGTTTGCCCGGGTGCATCCCGCCCAAAAACTGCGCATTGTCCGCGCCTTTCAGCTCCGGGGACACGTCGTGGCCATGACCGGGGACGGCGTCAACGACGCGCCCGCACTCGCCTGCGCCGACGTGGGGGTGGCAATGGGCCGCACGGGGACCGAGGTCGCAAAGGAAGCCTCCAAAATCCTCCTCACCGACGACCGCTTCGCCACGCTGGTGCAGGCAACCGCCGAGGGCCGTCTGGTACATCAAAATCTGCGCAAAGTGCTGCTCTTCCTGTTTGCAACCTCCCTCGACGAGGTGTTGCTGCTGCTTCTGTGCCTCCTGCTGGGCCTCCCGGTGCCTCTGAGTGCCGTCCAGATCCTGTGGATTAACGTGGTCACCGAGGGCGTGGTCACCGTCAACCTCATTCTCGAGGGCCCTGAGGGCGACGAAATGAACCGCCACCCGCACTCGCCTCATGAACCGCTTTTCACCCGCCCCATGCGCTCCCGGCTCGCGCTGATGGCCTGCACCTCCACCGTCGTCTGTCTGGGGCACTTTGTGTGGCGGCTCTCCGCCGGCGCACCGCTGCCGGAGGTGCGTTCGGAGATGTTCACCCTCGTGACGTTTTGCCAGTGGTTTAACGTGCTCAACTGCCGCAGCGCCCTGCGCTCCAGCCTGCACGGGGACGTGCTTGGCAACCGGTGGCTGCTGGGCGGGTTGCTGCTCGCCATCGCGCTGCAGGCCGCCGTGCTCGAAGTGCCCGCGCTCGCGCGGTTTTTTCACACCACGCCCATCGCCCCGGGCCGGCTCGCCCTCCTCGCCTGCGCCGCCAGCCTCGTGCTCTGGGTCGAGGAAGCCCGCAAAGCCGCCGCACGCTCCCGGGACCGGCCCGCCCCAAATCCCGCCCCACGCCCGTAACGGCTCTGCCCCCCGCGTCAGCCGCCACGCACCCACTTTGCCAGCCGCTTTGCGAGCACCGAGGTCCATTCCACCCGGAACCGATCCGAGGGAAGCATCCTAAAACGTTTTCCATCCTCGCGCCGCAAATGCAGAACCACCGGCCGCGATCCGGGGCTGGAAAGCAGCGCGTCGTGGATTTCGATCAAATCAGACTCCTGCGCCGCGTCCCACAGCAACTCGAGGTGAACGGGGGCAACCGACGGCGCGGGCGCCTTCAACGGCTTGACTTCAAACGCCGTGAGCGCGGGAGGCTCCTCCTCGCGCAAATCCGCACGCGCTTTGACCGAAACAATCTTTCCCGGCTCCAGATGCGCCGCAGCCTGCGCATACGCCTCCCCAAACACACGCACTTCAATCGTGTCGGAAAAATCCTCCAACGACACCATCGCGTACGGCTTGCCGCTTTTTTTTGCAAAGCGCTTTTCCACCGCCACCAACGCCCCCGCCACAAGCACGGTGGGAGCCCGTTCCCCCGGTTCCACGTGGTCCGCAATCCTCGCGATCGGAACAAACGTGCCGTTCTCGAACAGCGAGCGATACCGGTCCAGCGGATGTCCGGTGACATAAAACCCGAGCAGCTCTTTCTCCGCCGCGAGCTTTTCCTCGCTGGGCCACGGCGCCACCGCCGGCCCGCGGCGCGGCCGTTTTTGAACCGGGGCCGCCTCGAATGCATCGAAGAGCGAACTTTGCCCCGCCGCCCGGTCGCGGCCCGCGCTGACCGCGGCGGCCATCGCCTCCTCCACATCGGCAAAAAGCTGGGCCCGTTCAATCCCCGTCCAGTCAAACGCCCCGCATCGGATCAAACTTTCCACCGCCTTGCGATTGACCCGCTTGGTGTCCACCCGGGAGCAGAAATCCTCGAGGGATTTAAACACGCCCCCCCGCTTGCGTTCCTCCACAGCCGCCTCCATTGCGCTCTCCCCCACGTTCTTGATCGCCGCCAGCCCGTACCGAATTCCGGTTTTGCCGTCGCTTTCTTCGGGCTCAAAATTCAGCCCGCTGCGGTTGATGTCGGGCGACAAAATCGGCATCCCCATCCGCTGGCATTCCGAAACAAAGACCGAAAGCTTCTCGGTTTTGCCGACCTCGTTCCCCATCACCCCGCACATGAATTCCACCGGATAGTTGGCCTTCAAGTACGCGGTCTGATAACTCACCCACGCGTAGGCCGCCGAGTGCGAACGGTTAAACCCGTACCCCGCAAACTTCTCGAGCAGGTCGAAAATTTCGTCCGCTTTCTTCGCCGGGATCTGGTTGATGTTCAGACAGCCCTCGCGGAATTTTTCGCGCTCCTTGGCCATCTTCTCCTTGTCCTTTTTGCCCATCGCGCGCCGCAGCAGGTCGGCTCCCCCCAGCGTGTACCCCGCCAGCGTTTGGGCCGCCTGCATAACCTGCTCCTGGTACACAAAAATGCCGTACGTCTCCGCCGTCACCGTCTCAAGGAGCGGATGCGCGTGCTTGATGCGGGCTTCGCCTTTCTTGCGCTTGATGTAGTCGTCGATGAGATCCATCGGCCCCGGGCGGTACAGGGCCAGAATCGCGTTGATGTCTTCGATGTCGTGAATGTCGAACTTGCGGCAGGTTTTCACCATGCCGCCTGATTCAAGCTGGAACACCGCAACCGTTTCCCCCCGGTTGAGCAGCGCAAAGGTGGGTTCGTCCGAAAGCGGGATGGCGTTGATTTGAAAATCCGGCTGCCGTCGGCGGATCAGGCGCACCGCGTCCTCAATGACCGTCAGTGTCTTCAGCCCCAGAAAATCCATCTTGAGCATCCCCAGATCCGTCAGCGGCGACATCGAATACTGGCTGACAATCGACCCGTCGTTGGCCCGCGTCAGCGGAATGTACTCGGAAAGATCCCGGTCGCTGATCACCACGCCCGCCGCATGCACCCCCACGCCGCGCGTGAGCCCCTCGAGCGTGCAGGCATAATCCCAGAGTTGCCGCGTGGCCGGATCGTTCTCCACCGCGGCGCGCAGGTCGGGATTTTTGTCGATCGCCCCGTCGGTGTGCTCGATCTGCCCGGTTTCTTTGTTTTTCTTGTCAAAGCCCGCAAGCGTTATGCCCAGCTCGTTTGGAATAAGCTTCGAGATCCGGTCAGCCTCAGCGTAGGAAAAACCCATCACACGCCCCACGTCGCGTATCACGGATTTGGCCCCCATCGTCCCAAAAGTGGCGATCTGGGCGACCGCCCGTTCGCCATACTTTTGGCGCACATAGTCGATGACCTCTCCGCGGCGGCTCTGACAGAAATCGACGTCGATATCCGGGGGACTCACCCGCTCTGGATTCAAAAAGCGTTCAAACAACAGCTTGAACCGGATGGGATCTATGTCGGTGATCCCCATGAGATAGGCCACCATCGAACCCGCCGCCGAACCGCGTCCGGGCCCCACGGGAATGCCCCGTTCCTTGGCCCAGCGAATGAAGTCCCACACGATGAGGAAATAGTTCACGAAGCCCTGTTTTTCGAGCAAGCCCAGCTCGCGCTCCAGCCGCTCCTGAATCTCGGGAGTGCCCGCCTGCGCCCCGTATCGCGGATCCAAAGCGCGCGTGCAAATCTCGCGCAGATACTGGTTTTGATCCATGCCGGGCGGCGGCGTGTAGTTCGGGTATTTCGGTTTTCCGAACTCGATCTTCACGTTGCAGCGGTTGGCGATCTCGAGCGTGTTGCGCACCGCCTCCGGGTTGTCGCGAAAGAGCTCCGACATTTGCGCCGGATCCTTGAAATAAAGCTCCGGAGCGTAACGCATCCGCTTTTCATCAGCGATGTTGCAGCCGGTGCCGATGCAGATCATGACGTCATGCGCCTCGTGATGCGTGCGCTCCAAAAAATGCACGTCGTTGGCGGCCACCAGCCCAAGGCCGAGATCCTTCGCGATCCGCAACAGCTCCCTGTTGCACCGGATCTGCTGTTCCATCCCGTGGTCGTGCAGCTCGATGAAAAAATTGTCACGCCCCACAATGTCGCGGTATTCGGCGGCCAGATCCCACGCGCGACGTCCCTGATCGGCGAGGATCGCGGAGTTGATTTCGCCCTTGAGGCACCCGCTGAGGGCTATCAACCCGGAGCCGTGCGTCGACAGCAACTGCTTGTCGATCCGCGGCTTGTAATACATTCCATCCAGATGCGCGATGGAAACAAGCTTCACCAGGTTCTGGTAGCCAGTCTCGTCACTCGAAAGCAGGGTGAGATGAAAGGCTGTTTCCTTGTTGGGCCCCGGCTTGCGATCCGTGTGCGCCCCGGGCGCCATGTAGGCCTCGACGCCGATGATGGGTTTGACGCCCGCTTTCTCGGCCTCCTGGTAAAATTCAATGGCCCCGAACAAATTGCCATGATCGGTGAGCGCCACGGCCGGCATGCCGCAGGCCTTCACCTTTTTCATCAACTCCGGAATGCGGACGGCGCCGTCCAAAAGGGAATACTCGGAGTGCAGATGCAGGTGAACAAAGGGATCAGGCATGGGTGGAGGCGAAGACTATAGGTCATCCGTCCGCGCGGGCAAAGAAGACCCGGGGCAAAGCCGCGGGGCGCGCGGAGGAAACCACCGGAGAGATGCGCCCCGCCAAGTGCACAAAACAAAAAGCCGCCCGGGTCACCAGGCGGCTTTTTCGTCAGGCTCTTCGGAAGAATGTGGGCGCGTTTCGCCGGGCACTTCCACAGCGACAAGGATGGTTCCGGTGTTCATTCAAACACCGGAATTCAGGACGCTGTGTCCCAGAGACAAACTACAGCTTTTCCTCAAACTCCACGAGGCGCTGCAGCGCCTCCAGAAATTCGCGGAAAGCCGGCGCGGGCAGCATGATTGTATCCCGGCGCCCCCCCACGTCCTCGGTGATCTTGAGGAAACGTCCACGCTGGTTCTCTTTCAGATCCAGAAAGAACACCTTTCTCTCGTGGGCGACTTTTTCGGATGCGATCGGCTCCGGTCCTGAACGCTCCCCAGTGTCAGTCGAGTTCATCATAGCTCTCGGTTCTCTTCTTTTCTCATTTTGGCCACCGGGCAACCACCTTGGCCCCCGCAACCTTCCACGAACCCTTAAGTCGAACCTCCCGCTTTATCAACTGGAATTCCGCAAGCCGCAGAAGGAAATCGCACCCCGCCCCCGCTCCGGATGCCCCGGACCCCACAATTTTGGAGTCCGTCCGCCGCCCCCCGTCGCTTACGCTGCCGCCCGTCGCCCAACATCCATGTTTTCCGAACCGCTTACTTTTGAGCCTCTCTATCAACCGCGCGTCTGGGGGGGGCGCCGCCTTCAGGAACACCTCGGCCGATCCCTGCCCCCGCACCAACCCATCGGTGAAGCGTGGGAACTGGTCGACCGCACCGAGGCCCAGAGCGTCGTCAACGCCGGCGCGCACGCCGGAAAAACCCTCCACTGCCTCTGGACCCAGCACCGCCGCGCCGTGTTTGGAGACCGCACCCCGGAAACCCCACGCTTCCCACTCCTCGCCAAGCTGCTGGACGCACGCGAAACCCTTTCCGTGCAAGTTCATCCGCCGGCCGCCCTCGCCGACGCCCTCCGCGCGGAACCCAAAACCGAAATGTGGTACGTTCTAGATGCCGCCCCGGGAGCCGCCATCTTCGCCGGATTCAAACGTGGGGTCACCCGGAGGTCCTTTGAGGAGGCCCTCCGCGAAAACACCGTGGCGGAACTCCTGCACCGCATCCCCGTACGCGCAGGGGACGCCATCACCATCCCCAGCGGCCGCTGTCACGCAATCGGCGCCGGATGCCTGATCGCTGAAATCCAGCAAAACAGTGATTCAACCTATCGGGTTTATGACTGGAACCGTCCGGGGCTGGACGGAAAACCCCGCGAACTGCACATCGCCGAATCCCTCCAGAGCATTGATTTCCACGATCACGAACCCGTCCCCACCCCCCCGGGCCGGTCGCCCGTCTCCATGACGGAATGGTTTTGCGTGGACGTACGCACCGTGCCCGCCCGCGGGAACGCCCACCTGCCGGGAGCACGCTTTTTCTGGGTTCTGGAAGGGACAGTTCGCTGCGGGGGAAGGGTTTTTGAAAAAGGCGCCGCCTTCTGGCTGCCCGCGGAATGGGCGGGGGCCGCGTTTTCCACGGAGGAAAGCCGCCTGCTGGAGGCCGGGTTCGGCAGCGGGGCCGATGTGTAAGCGGGGCGGGGATGAAAAGCAGGTTGATATTGTCTACAAAAACAGTGTAGTTAATACTTATGACGCTTACAAAAAAAGGCGAGTATGCCCTCCGCGCCATGATTCAACTCGGCCTCGCCAAGGCCCTCGGACGCGCCCTCGTCCCCGTCTCCGAACTCGCCCAAAGCAACCGCCTGCCCCTCAAGTTTGTCGAACGCATCCTCATGGAACTGCGCGAGGCCGGATTCGTCGACACCCAGCGCGGGAAAATGGGCGGCTACCTGCTGGCAAAACCCATGGAGGAAATCCGCATGGGCGAACTGGTGCGCCTCATCGACGGACGCCTCGCCCCCATCGCCTGCGCAAGCGAAACCGATTACTCCCGCTGCTCCTGTCCCGATGAAGACCACTGCGGGCTGCGCATGCTCATGATCGACGTGCGCAACGCCATCTCCAACATCCTCGACCGGCACAGCCTGGCCGAGGTCGTCGACGTCACGCTGCGCAAAATGCGCCGAGACAACGTCGTCATCCCCTTCACGCGCGAGCCTCCTGCAGCCAAGGGCGGCCGGCGCGTTGCGGATCCCGCACAGGGGTTCCTCTCGCAGCTCGGAATCCGTTCGGTGCTCGCCGAGGACCCCGACCATTCCTAACGCGCCTCCGGGCCCCGGAGACCGTGCACGTGCCGAAGTGCCCGGTCCGTGCCCGAAACCTTTTTTGTCGATGCGAACTTTTCCCTCGTTCTCTGCGCACGCCGCACGCCCGGTGGCTTCCGTCCCGCGGGCACGCCGCCGGGTTGTGGTGCTGCTGCTCTGCGCCGTGTCCGTCTTTTTGGGGGGCTGCGACGGGGGGAAAAAGGAGCGTCACTTGTTGAACGTGTCCTACGACCCGACGCGGGAGTTTTATTCCGAATTTAACAAGGAGTTCTGCGCGTACTGGCAGCGCAGCAAGGGCGAAACCGTGCGCATCAGCCAGTCGCATGGCGGATCGGGAAAACAGGCGCGCTCGGTGCGGTTCGGCCTCCCCGCCGATGTGGTAACTCTTGCGCTGGATCCGGATATTGATTTCATCGCAAAGGAGGGCAGGCGCCTTCCGGAAGACTGGATCCAGAAGTTTCCCTACCGCAGCACCCCGTTCACCTCCACCATCGTGTTTTTGGTCCGCAAGGGAAACCCCCGGCAGATTCTGGACTGGGGTGACCTCGAAAAACCGGGGATTCAAGTCATCACGCCTAATCCAAAAACCGGCGGCGGGGCGCGCTGGAATTATCTGGCGGCATGGGCATGGGCAGAGCGGGAACTGGGCGGGAATCCGCCGCGGCTGCGCGAGTACATCCGGCGGGTGCTCGCCAACGTGCCCGTGTGGGACAGTGGGGCTCGCGGCGCGGCAAATACCTTCGCGCAACGGGGCATCGGAGACGTGCTCATTACCTGGGAAAACGAGGCCTTTCTTTTGCTGCGGGAATCCGGGGCGGACGCGTTCGAGTTGGTAATGCCCTCGGTGAGCCTGGTGGCACGTCCGCCGGTTGCCGTGGTCGAAGAGAACGCGAAACGGCGCGGCACCCTGGACCTCGCAACGGAATACCTCCAGTTTCTCTACAGCCCGGCTGGACAGCGCCTTGCGGCCCGCCACTTTTACCGGCCCGCCTTTCCCGAGCACGCGGATCCCGCCGACATGGAGCGCTTTCAGAAAGCCGAACTCATCACCCTCGAATCCATCTTCGGCAGCTGGGAAAAGGCGCAGAAAACGCACTTCTCCAACGGGGGCACCTTCGACCAACTCAACCGGCGCTGAAAGCATGGAAGCCTCCGCCGCACCGGCCCTACAAGCCCCCGCCTCCCGGCGTCCGCGCAGCATCCTGCCCGGCTTCGGGCTGAGCCTGGGGTTCTCGCTCACCTATCTCGGCCTCGTGATTCTGGTGCCGCTGGCCATGGTTTTTGTGCGCCTGGCCGGCGTGCGCCCGGGCGAGTTCTGGGCGCTGGTGACCTCCCCCCGCGTGTTGTCCGCCTGCAAACTCACCTTCGGGCTTTCCGCGCTCGCAGGCCTCATCAACGGCGCGCTGGGACTGCTGGTGGCCTGGACCCTCACCCGGTACCGCTTTTTCGGACGGCGGTTTCTGGATGCCGCCGTGGACCTGCCATTTGCGATGCCGACGGCCGTTGCCGGCATCGCCCTCACGACGCTCTACGCACCCAACGGCTGGCTCGGAAAATTTTTTGCTCCCTCCGGCATCAAAATCGCCTTTGCGCCCCCGGGAATTCTCCTCGCGCTGGTTTTCATCGGCCTGCCCTTTGTTGTGAGGACGGTTCAACCGGTTTTAGAAGACCTGGACTTGTCGCAAGAGGAGGCCGCAGCGAGCCTCGGCGCCTCGCGCTGGCAAACCTTCCGCCGCGTCGTTTTTCCACCGCTGCTGCCCTCGCTGATCACCGGCGGAACACTCGCCTTTGCGCGGGCCATCGGGGAGTACGGATCGGTGGTGTTTATCGCCGGCAACCTGCCCGGTAAAACCGAGATCGTTCCGCTGCTGATCATCTCGAAGCTGGAGGAGTACGACTATCTGGGCGCCACCTCCCTGGCCGCAATGATGCTCGTTGTTTCCTTCGGTCTGCTGTTGCTCATCCATGGGTTACAGCGCCTTTCATCCCGCCGCCCCAGCCAATGAACACCCCATCCTCAGCACCGCGCGCTTCGCGGGATCCGCTTTGGGCGCAGACACTTCTCATTAGCGCGACCATTTTGTTCCTGGGAGTTTTTTTGTTTCTCCCGCTCGCCCTGGTCTTTACGGAGGCCTTCCAAAAAGGCATCGCGCTCTATTTCGAAGCGCTCACCGAGGAAAACGCCCGCTCCGCCATCCGCCTCACGCTTTCGGTGGCGGCGATTTCCGTGCCCTTGAACGCGGTCTTCGGCATTGCGGCGGCATGGGCCATTGCGAAGTTCGAGTTTCGCGCCAAAAGCGTGCTGCTGGCCCTCATAGACCTGCCGTT
>JBILWF010000543.1:0-3013 GCA_044370075.1 Chthoniobacteraceae bacterium
GCGAGGAGAAGCCGCGCGACCTGTTCGGGCGTGAGAATGTGTCTACCAAGCCGGTCCAAAACGGTGCAGAATGTAGTGGAGAAAAACGGCTAATTTTTTGCGCAAAGCATTGGAAATCAACAAAGCGTTCTTTTCAACTGCGGAACACGGGTTAAGACTGCGCAACTGTGCTCCCTGTGGGAAAGATTGCTCCATCGCGGCTTTTCGAGACAGTGGAGGCATGCTGCGTCCACGAAAAAAGTACACGGTCTGCGATCTCCAGAAGCTCAAGGGGCGGAGATGCCTTACGCATATTCACGTCAAGAGTCCGGAGGAAGCTGCCGCGGCGGAGCAGGCCGGAGTGGACCTAATGAGCTGCAGCTTTGACAATCCCGCCGCCCAGGCGCGTCTTCCGCTTCTGGTGGAGGCGGCTCCGAACAGCTTTCTGTCCGCCGCGACACCGCATGGAATGGCCTCCAGCGAGGAAGCCATCCGGGTCGGATTTCGTGCGCTCGAGTTGGGAGCGAGTTCCGTGTACTGCTCTTCGAGTCCATTTATCATCGAGGCTATGGCCCGAGAGGGACTGCCGGTGGTGGGACATCTGGGAATGGTTCCGCGCCACGTCACGTGGACGAACTACCGGGCCATCGGCAAAACGGAGGGAGAGGCGCGACAACTCTATGACCGTATGAAGACCCTCGAGAGCGCGGGTGCCTACGCGGCTGAACTGGAGTGCGTGCCGCACAAACTGGCAGCCTTTCTGTGCTCCCAAACACGTATGCTGCTTATGTCGCTGGGTTCAGGAAGCGAGTGCGACACACAGTTTCTTTTCTCCGACGACATACTAGGCGACTACGCTGAACGGCCGCCGCGGCACGCGAAAGTGTACCGGAATTTTTTGGAGGAATACCGCCGTCTCCAGCACGAGCGCATCGCTGCGTTTCGCGAGTACGTATACGATGTTCAGTCGGGCAGATTTCCCGAATTAGTCCATCTGATCGACATGGAAGAGAGCGCTTTGGAAAACTTCAAGAGCTCCATCCAGCCGCATTCCCGGTAATCGCACGCGACTTCGGGCGGAAGTCTCTCTCCGCCCGTTGGACAAGATTGCAGCAGTCGTTTTCTACGCGAGCATTGCACGGATTACATGTCCATGGACGTCGGTAAGACGCCGTTCGATGCCGTTGTGATAAAACGAAAGACGTTCGTGGTGCAGCCCGAGGATCTCGAGGATTGTCGCGTGAAAGTCGTGTACGGTCGCGACGTTCTCCACCGCTTTGTACCCGAACTCGTCGGTGGCACCGTAACTGAATCCCTTCTTCACTCCCGCCCCGGCGAGAAACGCCGTGAATCCCGAGGGGTTGTGATCCCGTCCGCTGGCACCTTTTTGGAAAGTAGGCATCCGTCCAAACTCCGTGCACCAGACTACCAGCGTGTCATTGAGCAGCCCCCGCTGTTTGAGGTCTGAGATTAAAGCCGCCGTGGGTTGATCCATAACCTCCCCGTGTTTTTCGTACTGCTTTTCCAAAACCTTGTGCCCGTCCCAGTTGCTCACCCCCTCGCCCCCCGTTTGATACGCGCCGTTGAAGAGCTGCACAAAGCGCACCCCTTTTTCCACCAGACGCCGTGCAAGGATGCAGTTGCGCGCGTAAGCGGCCTTGAGATCCTTTACCGGATCCCCCCCCTGATCCGCACCGTACATCCGAAGAACGTGGGCGGGTTCCTTGCTGATGTCGGCCACATCCGGCACCGAAAGCTGCATTCGGGCAGCGAGCTCATAGCTGGATAAACGCGCCGCAAGTTCGGTGTCACCGGGGAAACGCCGCATGTGATGGCGGTTTAACTCGAGCAAAAACTCACGCGTGGTGCGGTCGGTCCCCTCCCCGATTCCGGCAGGACGCGCGAGGTTCCGCAGCGGATTGGTCGCATTAAAATCCGTTCCCTGAAAAGCCGCGGGGAGAAAGCCGCACCCCCAGAAGTTGCCGGCTGATTGAGGGGCGCCGCGCGGGTCGGGAATCGCCACGTACGCCGGCAGCGTATCATTTTCGGAGCCAAGCGCGTACGTGGCCCACGCACCCATGCTGGGGAAACCGTCGAGCGTGAAACCCGTGCCCATGAAGTTCTCGCCGGGACCGTGCGTGTTGGTTTTTCCAGTGAGCGAGTGGATGAAGCAGAATTCATCCGCCATGGCCCCGAGATGCGGAACTAGATCGGAGATCATCTTCCCGCTCTGGCCGCGGGGGCGGAACTCCCACGGGCTGCGGTTGAGATCGCCCTGCTGTCCCTGAAAGGTGATGAGGCCCTCCGCGCCGGGCATGGGCTGACCATGCCGTTTAAGGAGCTCGGGTTTGAAGTCGAAGGTGTCGATCTGACTGACCGCACCCGAGCAGAAAATCATCAGCACGCGTTTAGCTCGCGGTGCGAAATGCGAGATGCGGGGCGCGTTTGGATTGGCTGGAGAGATCTCCGGACGAATCGGGCCTTGCGCGGCCATGCCCTGCCGGTTGAGCAGGTCCCACAGGGCGATGCCTCCGAGGCCCGAGGCGGTGTGCGCCAGAAACTGGCGGCGGTCGAGGAGGGGATGCGTGTTCATGTTTAAAAAACGAAGAGAAATTCACTCGTATTGAAGAGCCCGCGAGCGAAGGCAACCAAACCCTCCACCTGAACCAGCTTGCGGGATGCTTCGAGTTCAAACGCATCGGGCTGTCGCGCATACACCAGTTCAAATGCCGCGCGCACCTGCGCACTGACATCCCCGCCGGCCTCGAGGCGGAGCCGCTCTGCAAGGGCCTCCGACTGCCCAGTCACAAAGGTGCTGTTAAAAAGGTTCAGCGCCTGCAGGGGCGTTGTGGAACGACTGCGACGCGCCATGACCGAGCCGCCGTCAGGACAGTCAAACGCCCCAAAGACAGCGTCCTGCGCGGCACGCACGCGAAACAGGTACACCATGCGCCGGTAATCCGCCTCCGTGTACTTCTCCTTGGGGAAGTAATGACGCACATTCTCGATAACCGCGTCCAGGAGCATGAACCCG
>JBILWF010000544.1:0-3012 GCA_044370075.1 Chthoniobacteraceae bacterium
AGTTTGAACGTTTCACCTGTCGCGGCGACGATGAGATGCGCGTCCCTTTCCAAGGGCACCGCAATCGTGCGGTCAAATTTCACCACCCCGTTTTGGAAAAAATCCGGGTGCGAGGCGCGGGTGAAATTGAGGCTTCGCGGCATGCGCCCGTTGACGAGGATTTGGACCCGGTCGATATCGATCCAGTCCGTGCACTGAACGCGCACATGCAGGGAGACGGAACCATGTTGGGGTTTTACCGTGCTCCCGGGCCGACCGCCGTCGGCCGTCGTGACTTGAAGAAACGGGCCCGTGGTCAGGTAGGAAAGCCCGGCCTTCGCTGCGCGGGCGTTTTCGCGCCAGTCGATTTTCGCAGGTTCATCCGAGGACGAGGGCATGTACATGCGCCACGCCCCCGCACCATTGCCGTACACGGAGTGCGCATCGCACACGGCCATGGCCGCAGTACGCCTTCCTTGATTGAGCATCTGCAGCCACTGAAACTCCCGCTTCCAACTCACGACCTCCGCACCGGTTGTGCTGCGGCCGATCGAAAACGGAACACCCCCGAGCAGGTTGGTGCCGGGGCCGTTCTGCGTCTCGTATCCGTCGATTAAATTTACCAGTCCGGCGAAACCCATCTCGCGATCGCCGCTTCCGCGGTTCGCAAAAAAGTTGGTGAAAATTTCCGGGTGATTGATTTGCACCCACCGGTCGGGTTCAAGGTTCTGCCAGTCGCGCAACTGCAGGGCCGTGATGCGCGGATCGGCGTTCCATACGGGAGCACCGTTGTCCTGGGAGCGGGGAACGGGCTGGAAGGGAAACGCGTTAAAATGAGCCTTGTTGCCTGTGCTCTCGAGTCCCGGAACGGTTTGAAGAAAGGCGGCAAGTCCGAGCCGCTCGATTTCAGGCTGCCAGTCAAAGAGGCGGTTGTGCTCGGTGGTGGGGGCGAACTCGATATGCTCTGCGGCAAGGTTGATCAGACGGTCGGCGGTTCCGCAGACATTGTCTCCGCTGGGCGTGGAATGGTTGTGGTAATCCGCGCTCACCCAACCCCGGGTGTCCACCAGACGCTTAAGCCGGCCGGTGATGTGCACGGTTTTTCCGGCTTCAACCTGCACCTCCTGCTGCAAGTGGCTGTATTCAATACCGCGCGTGACCACCACCCGGTACCGACCCGGCGGGACAGGCACCTCAAATTTTCCATTTTCATTGTGGTATTGATCCCGACACCCGTGCGCCCGCTGGTCGGGTCCAAGCAGGACGGGGTCGGTCCCCGAAAGCGCAAGAAACTGGGCTTTGCACGGCATGGAGACTCCGGATTCATCCGCGATGTCGAAAGCGATGATGCCCGCAGGACCAAACTCAAACCGGGCGGAAACGGCTTTGCTCGCCGCGCACTCGAGGATTTGCTCCGATTCGGGACGACCGGGCGCCGTGGCGGTGAGTTTATAACTCCCGGGCGGAAGCTGGACGCGGAACCTACCCGCATCATCCGGATACACGATCCCCGCCAAACGCCCCTGCGCATCGGGGTTGTTCGATTTCGATTTCGCCGCAGCCTGCACGGGAACCAGCACGGCGAACTGTGGCCGAATGGCAAGGGAAGCGCCGTGGACCGGTTTTCCCACAGCATCGAGCAAGGTACCCTCCAGCGTCGCAACGCTACCCTGCCGTGCGGCCACGATCCCGACAGCCTCCGCCGGAGATTCACCCACCGAAAGGAACCGTGAATAGGTGATGGTCTCCCCGGGCTGCAGCTCGCCGGGTGCGCGGCGCAGAGCGCCCGCGGGATCGGACAAGGGCCCCACTGCGTAGCCGCACCGGTCGGCCGGGTCCACGGCATCGGCCCACAGAATCCCCCCCGGGGCGAAACCGGTTTTCAAAAAATTCGTCCATCGATCCTGAAAGGATGTTTTGAGCGGGGCAGCTGATTCATTCACGAGTGTGGTGCTCACCAAAACGCCCTGCCACCCGTCGCGCAGCGCATACACATGCCGCCGCGATATTCCGCCGTTGGATGCCGCGGAGACAAAGGTTTCGATCGCTGCCTCCGCGGGATCGTCTGCGAGGATGCGCACCCACGAAACCGGGCCCTGCTGGAAGGCGGGCGTAAAAACCGTGATCTGATCGTTGTTTTTCCCGCGCAGTGAAAGGTCGTAGAGGCACCCCGGCGTGATTCCATCCGCGCCATAAAACGTGGACATGTTCGCCCTGCGCAGCGGCAGGTTTCCGCTGATGACCGCTTCGACGCGTTCATTGCGCAACAGGAAGTCGCCAAGGATTGCATCGGCCTCCTTTCCTCCGGGCAGCTGATCGGCCAGCCGGGAGGTGATTTCAAGAGCCTCCGGCTTTGCGGAAAGCGGAGACGGAAGCGTCAGGGTGACGAGCGCGGCCAGGAACGCGAGCCGCAGCGAGGGGGGATGGAGGGCCATGGGTGGAGGGGGTGTGAGGTCCGAGGAAAATCCTCCGCTTTTTCGCAGGGAACGCAACCCTGCATCGCGCAGTCAGATGCGGGCAGAGAGCGTCGTGTGCGCGATTAACCCGGCATGAGACGCGGCGTCGCCTTGGCAGCCGGATGCTGCTCGCGGCGCCCATGGCAGAAACAGGCGGTCCACTCCGCAAGACGCCGTCCCAGAAGGCGGCAAGCCGCCTGCGAGTCCTCCTCGCGCGGTGCCTTGGCGGTAACTGCTCCGTAATGCGCCGTTGTTTTGGGCGCGGCGTAATCGGTTACGCCGAAAACCAGAAATCCAAAGTTGAGGAGCACCGTGAGTAGCGACTGGCAGGCCAGCTCCATGCCCCCTCCCCAGCCTCCCGCGGAGCTGAATGCGCATCCGATTTTGCCGTCAACTTTCATCCAGTGCTCGAGCATGGTTTCGTCCCAAAAGCGTTTCATTTTCCACGAGAGAATTCCCATGTTCGTGGGGCTTCCCACGGCGATGCCATCACACCAGAGAACATCACCGGCAGACGCCTCATCCACCGATCGCACACGCACCTCGGTTTGCGGAACCTCCTGCGCACCGTCCGCTA
>JBILWF010000545.1:0-3008 GCA_044370075.1 Chthoniobacteraceae bacterium
CAAGTTTCACAAGCTGCCCGGGTGGCGCAGTCCGGAGCAGGCGTGGGCCCACACGCAGGGCCAGCTCGCCTACTACCGCACCATGGAGGATCTGGGCGAAATGAAACAACTGCGCACCCGGGAGGAAGTCGCCGCCCACGCGGCGCTTTGGCGCGCCGCGGACGAGGCAACCGCCGCGCGACTGCCCATCGGATACCTGCTGAGCCTCGAGGGGGCCGATTCGATCCTCAGCTGGCGCCATCTTGAAAAGTCCCGCGCTGACGGTCTGATCGCGCTGGGCCCCGTGCATTACGGGCCCGGGATTTACGGCCATGGAACCGACGATTCCGGGCCGCTCACCGCGAGAGGGCGGGAGCTGCTGCGCGAAATGGAACGGCTCGGGGTCATTCTCGACGTCACCCATTTGTGCGATGAGAGTTTTTCAGACGCGCTCGACCGATTTCAGGGCCCGGTGTGGGCCAGCCATCACAACTGCCGCGCGCTGGCCAACTGGAACCGGCAGCTTGCCGACTGCCAGATCCGGCGCCTGGTGGAGCGCGGCGCGGTCATCGGCATGGCCTTTGACGCGATCATGATGGTGCACGGCTGGCAGCACCTTCAGTCCAAGCCCGCCGACTTCAACCTGCGCATCGAAAAGATCTGCGACCACATCGACCACATCTGCCAGATTGCGGGAAATGCGCGGCACGTGGGAATCGGTACGGATCTCGACGGCGGCTTTGGCACCGAGCAAACCCCGATGGATTTAAACAGCATTGCCGACATCACCTGTCTGCAGGAATTGCTCTCCGGCCGCGGTTACTCCGCAGAGGATATCGAGGGAATTTTTTCGGCCAACTTCCTGAACTTCCTCGCGACGCATCTGCGCTAACAAACCGCTCCAAAGCGGCTGTTTGCGCCCGGCGCGAAATTCCCGCCGCCCGGAAACGCCTGTACGGAATCGTGTTTCTTTGCATCCCGCCGAATTACAACCCCGTTCCTTATGATATCGCCCCTCCCGACCCTCGCAATCTGGCTTCTTTTTTGCTCCGTGGCATTCGCCGCCCCGGCCCAAAAGCCCAACATCCTCATCCTGTACGCAGACGATCTCGGATATGGCGACGTGCAGTGCAACAACCCGGAGCGCGGCAAGATTCCGACTCCCCACATCGACAAGCTCGCGGCGCAGGGCATGCGATTCACCGACGGGCATTCCTCCTCGGGCGTGTGTTCCCCTTCGCGCTACACGCTGCTCACCGGGCGCTACCACTGGCGCACGCGCCTACAGCAGGGAATCGTGGGCGTGTTCGGGGATCCCTTGATAGCGCCCGAGCGCATGACCATCGGCACGCTGGCCAAACAGCAGGGCTACCGCACCGCATGCATCGGCAAATGGCATCTGGGCTGGGACTGGCCCATCGCCCCCGGGCAGCGTGCGTTGCTTGCACCCCCGCGTCAGCCAACCGATGAGGCGAAGGCCACCAAAATCGACAAGAAAGCCGCGGCGGCCCGTGCCGTCGCAACACAGGAGCATGAGGCGGCATGGCGCGAGATCTTTTTAAAACCAATTGCCGGCGGCCCTTCCACCCGCGGATTCGACCTCTACTTTGGAACCGACATTCCCAACTGGCCTCCGTTTTGTTTCATCGAAAACGACCGCACGCTCGGCATTCCCTCCGAGTTTCTGCCGCCGGAATCCATGGCAAAAAACCAGGCCAGCCTGCAGGGACCGGCCCTCAAAAACTGGAAACTCGAAAATATCCTGCCCTCGCTCGGAGATCGGACGATCCAATTCATCGACGAGTCCGTCCGCGAAAAAGAGCCTTTCCTCGTGTACATGCCGCTGACCTCGCCGCACACGCCGCTGGCGGTCAACGCGGCATGGAGGGACAAAAGCCGGCTCAATCTCTTCGCCGATTTTGTCATGGAAACCGATGCGCTCATTGGACGCGTTCTTGATGCGCTCGACAAAAGCGGGGTGGCCGAAAACACCCTCGTGATCTTCACCGCTGACAACGGCTGCGCGCCGTACATCGGCGTGAAGGAGCTCGAACAAATGGGGCATTATCCGAGCGGTCCACTGCGCGGGTACAAGGCGGATGCGTGGGAGGGCGGGCACCGGGTGCCGTTCATTGTGCGCTGGCCCGGGGTGGTGAAGCCGGGCAGCGTCTGCACCCAGCTCGTGGCTCAGGCCGACTTCCTGCGCACGTTTGCGGACGTGTTCGGAAGCCCGTTGCCGGACGACGCAGGCGAGGACAGCTTCAGCCTGCTGCCGCTGCTGCGCGGCGAAAACAAACCCATCCGCGAAAATGCGGTCAGCGCCTCAATCCGCGGCGTCCCGGCGGTGCGCAGCGGTTCCTGGAAATACATCCCGGCACCCGATTCCGGCGGCTGGGGAACAGGCGGGGATTCCACGCAACCCGTGCAGCTTTACGACCTCGCGGAGGATTTGGGCGAAGCCAAAAACCTCGCCGCCGCCATGCCCGGGAAGGTTGCCGAAATGAGTGCCCTTCTCGAAAAACTCATCACCGAAGGCCGGAGCACGCCGGGCATGGCACAGAAAAATGATGTGGAGGTAAGGCGCTTCCCCTCCGAGAACCCCGGCCCGGCGAAGAAGAAGAAAGCAAACGCTCCGGACTGAGTTCTGCCGGGGGCAGCGCCAGCCCGGAAGCCGGGAACCGCCGGGCGCTGCGCGTGCGATTCAGGAGGTGTGGGAAGCGGGGAAACCGGGGTTGAGGACGTGGAGGGGAGGCTTTCGCAGGATGGATACGCGGAGGGGTTGCCCCGCGAAAAAATTCAGCATCCCGCACTGGGGCCGCTCAGCGACAGCGAGCTGCTCGCGATTCTTCTGCGCAGCGGTCTGGGCGGTGCCGGCGCCGCCGAACTCGCCCGTCAGCTGCTCCAGCGCTACGGTTCGCTCAGCGGGCTGAGCCGCTGCGGGGTCGACGAACTCAGCCGACTCAAGGGTGTCGGCCCCTCCAAAGCCGCGCAACTTGTCGCCGCCTTCGGACTGGCGGCCCGCCTCAGCA
>JBILWF010000546.1:0-3004 GCA_044370075.1 Chthoniobacteraceae bacterium
AAAAATTTGCAGCGAACCATTGAGTTTCCCCGAATTTGAACTCAATGTCTCGTGGCCGTCAGGGGATGCGGATTGAGGGCGGGCAAACCCCGCCAGGGCCGGAAGGCAGCAACGGTAGTTCGACCCTTTCTGTCGCGTTCCCCTGACGGTATCTCCTCTGGAGCATCCTCCCGCCCCGGGCGATCGGGGTGAGTCAAACGTCCTCCGCGCGGAAAGCGCAGAGTGGTCTGGCCCGCGTCCCGCGAACCCGACCGTTCCCCGGATGCGATTCCTGTCTGCACCTGCTTCTCATGTCCGCTTTTCAATTCACCAACCTCACCCAAAGCCTTGAAATCGGCGCCAACTCCTATCTGCTCACCCTCGGGGAGCGCCACATCGTACTCGACTGCGGAGCCCATCCCAAAAAAGAGGGACCGGAATCGATGCCGCTCTTGCAGCATCTTAAGGGCGTTCACGTTGACGCCGTGTTTTTGAGCCATGCCCATCAGGATCACCTGGGCTCGCTCCCCGTGCTCCTGCGGGAACACCCGGAGGCGGCCGTCTTCTCCACCGAACCCACAAGGCAACTCGCCGACGTGATGCTGCACAATTCGGTGAACGTCATGACAAAACGCCACGAGCAGGACGGCGGCCTCCCGCCGCTGTTCACCCACCGTGACGCCACCTCTTGCGTGCGCCGGTTCTTCCCGCTGCCGCTCGCACAACGCTTCAATCTGGCAGGCGAACGCCTCGGGGCCGCCGAACCTGCGGAGGTCGCCCTTGAATTGAGCGATGCCGGACACATTCTCGGCTCCGCCGCGGCCGTCTTTGAGTACGCAGGAAAACGCGTTCTATACACGGGCGACGTCAACTTCCACGACCAGTCACTCATGCGCGGGGCCCAGCTTCCCACGGAAGAGATCGATACCGTGATCATCGAGTGCACCCGCGGCGCCGTGCCCGTGCCGGACAACTACACCACCCGCGAAAACGAAGAAGCCCGCTTTGCCAAAGCCATCTGCGAAGTCTTCACCCGGGGCGGCAGCGTTCTCGTCCCGGTGTTCGCTTTGGGCAAAACACAGGAGCTCTTAGTAATGCTCCACACGCTCCGTAAGAAAGGCCTGCTGCCGGACTGCCCACTCTACATTGGCGGCCTGAGCACCAAGCTCAGCGAAATTCACGACAAACTCGCCAACGCCTCCGTGCGGCAGCATCCCCGCCTCGATCTGCTCGAGACGCTCGCTCCCTTCACACTGAGCGGACGCGACCTGAGCCGTTTACCAATCCGACCGGGGCGCATCTATGCGCTCTCCAGCGGCATGATGACCGAACACACCCTCTCCAACATCGTCGCCCCGTTCTTTCTGCCCAACCCCGCACACGGAATCTTCTTCATCGGCTACGCCGACCCCGAATCGCCCGCGGGACGCCTTCGCACCACGGCCCCGGGCCAGACTTTCATGGCCTCCCCGGACACCGAACCGGAGACTGTACGCTGCCAAGTGGAAACTTTCGCCTTTAGCGCGCACAGCGACCGCAACTCGATCGTGGACTACCTCCAGCGCACCGCACCACGCCGGATTTTGCTCGTCCACGGCGACCCAGACGCCTGTCAGTGGTTTGAACAAACCCTCAAGCCACTTCTGCCCCAAAGCCACATTCAAATCCCCCCCCCGGGGATTCCAATTAACCTGTAGCCGCCCCCAATCGGACCGCCCGTGGCTTCTCAAAGCGGGGCGCCGCCCACGGAACGTTTCCGCGGCGCAGCGCTTGTGGGGCGCCGCACCCCTACGGGCGCTCCGCACGCTCCGCGGAAGTCCCCGGACGGATGCGAACTCAGCCAAATCTGCGCCAAATCCGCGGCCACTCCCGAGGTTTCCCCCGGCCCCGCGCATCCGCGTCAAAAGGCCCGACACCACCGCCCCGCCCCCGGTGTGCAGTCTCCGGGAGTTCGAACACAAAATGCCACCGCCCCACTCCCGTCCGGAACCGTCTCCGCGCGCAGGTCTCGCCGCCGCCCGCCGCCACGCTCCGCGCCGCGTGGGCGCCCAACGCGGGCACAAAGGGCATCCGCCCCCCCCGGTAGGGCCTAGGGACCCCGCGGAAACTCCGGACCGCTCCGCAGGGGATCCTGCGGTTTTTCTCTGCGCGCCAGCGCGCGCCGCAGCTTGCCAAGCGCCCCGTTCTGCAGCTGGCGGATGCGCTCCCGTGTAACCCCAAAGCGCCGCCCGACCTCCTCGAGCGTCCGGGGCGTCTCCCCCTCCAGCCCGAAACGCGCGGCTAAAATGCGCCGCTCCCGCGCGTCGAGCTTCTCCATCAACTCCCCCAGCTCCTGCAACAAATCACTGCCGCTCAGCTGCTCGTGGGGGTTGGGAGCCTCCAGGTCGCTGACCGTCTCGCCCAGCTGTTTTCCATCCTCCTCCGCCAGGGGCGCATCCAGTGAAGCGGGCCGCAACGACACCAGCCGCAGCTGGCCGAGCTTGGAGGCGGAAATGCCCACCTCGGCCGCCAGCTCCTCATCGGTGGGCTCGCGCCCGAGCTCCTCGCTGAGCGTGGACGCCAACCGCCGCACCTTCGCGATTTTGTCCACCAGATGCACCGGCAGCCGTATTGTTTTGCTCTGGTTGGCCAGCGCGCGCTTGATGCTTTGCTTGATCCACCACGCCGCATAGGTGCTTAACTTCCCCCCTTTGGCGGGATCGAAACGCTCCACCGCCTTAATCAGCCCGATATTGCCTTCGGATATCAAATCGGGCATCGGCAGCCCGAAGTTGGCATAGTCATGGGCAATCTTCACCACCAACCGCAAATTGGCCCGTATCATCTTGGAGCGCGCCTCCCGGTCTCCCGCCCGAATACGGGCAGCCAGCTCCACTTCTTCCCCCACGCTCAAAAGGGGCACCTGCCCTATCTCCCTCAAATAAAGCCGCAACCCCGCCTCCGATTCGCCGTATCCTCCCGCATTCATAAGCTTTTATTCTTTCCCCAAACGCCGCCCCGGGATCCCGCGCCGCGGGCGGCGCGC
>JBILWF010000674.1:0-2998 GCA_044370075.1 Chthoniobacteraceae bacterium
GTAGGGGCAACCTGTTCGGGGGGCTTTGGTCGCATTTTTTTGCCGTCGGGATTCAACGCTCCGGATCAGAACCCCAAGCCAATGACGCACCCCAGCATGCCTCCCAGAGTGCACTTGCGGCGCACCGGTACACCGCCGAGCGGTTCGCCCGGACCCGGAACGGAGTTTCCAGGGGGGGATGCTTTTCCAGCAGAGCCAGCGTCGCCTTTCCCAAGCGGCGCGGAAGGCTCACGCTCAGCCGCAGTCTCGCCCCGCGGATCCCCCGCACATAGGCTTCGCCGTGATCCAGCCACGCGTGGGCTTTCTGGATCCACGGGGCGATCAGCGCCCGCGCCCGCGCGGGTTCCTTGAGCAGATCCCGCGGCTGGAGACCGTGCGCCGCAATCTCTTCGAGCGGCAGGTAACAGCACCCGCGCGCCAAATCCGCGGGCAAATCGCGCAGGATGTTTACCAACTGCAACCCCTGGCCGAGCAGCCTTCCGTGGGCCATCAAAGTGTTCTCGGAGATTGCGAGGGAACCCGGCATTTGAACCGCGCAGATGCGTGTCCAAAACTCCCCCACGCATCCCGCCACCGCGTAGGTGTACGCCTCGCATTCCGCCGCGGAGAAAAGAGCCACGGGAGCCTCCTTGGATGCGTATCCAAACCGCAGCAGATCCCCGCGCTGCCCCCCGAGGATATGCGTGAGCACCGCGCGAATCTCGGCCCGCACCGGGGCGCTTTGTTCGCGGAAGGCTGCGAGCACCGTGCCTATCCGGGCCAGCAACGCTCCCTCCGCCGGCGTGTCGCCCGGGAGTGCTCCGGCCAACCGGATGGCCTCCTCCGCGGCCGGATCAGGTTGGTTTGCCGCGTCCGGTTCGGACGCCGAATTCAGGGACTCTAGCGCCTTTCCGAGCGCGTCCAGGGCGCGCAGGCGGCTTTGCGAGTCCGCCCGGGTGCTGTCTGCGCACGTGTCCGAGGCGCGCGCCAGCAGGTAGGCGATCCCCAGAGGTTCCCGCAACGGGTTGGGAAGAATACGCAGGGAGAGGTAGAACGAGCGGGAAGTGCCCTTTAAGAGGGCATCCAGGGATTCATTCCACGCGGGTGCCGCCGGTTCCCGGACGGGATTTCCACCACAGGCACTCCCGGCGGACCGCACGGTCCCGTGATTTAAGTTTTCCTCCGGCCATCCCTCCCATTGCCCTTTTTGTTTCCGGCTCACAAATCGGGGGAGAGGCCGAGTTCCGTCTCCAGCTCCGCATTGATTTTCCCGGTGACCGGAAGGCCCCGGTCAATCTGGTAGGTCCGGATGGAGGCCTGGGTGGCCGGCCCCAGCTGGCCGTCAATGCCTGCCGTGTAGTACCCAAGCTCCTTCAGTGCCTTCTGCACCCTGTAGGTGCGCGGGTGTCCCGTCGGCGTGGGGCCCGAGGGGTAGCCCAATGTTTGCTGGGGCCGCGGCTTGTCCGGTATGGCACCCGGTCCGGAGGGCCCCCCCCCGCCGGGGGAGGCCGGGGGGCGGGAGGCCTGCGTACGCGCCCGGGCCCTTTCGCGCTCGATTCTTTCCCTCTCCCTTTGCCGGGATTGTTCCAAAGCGTCCTCCAGCGGCGTGTACGCCGGCGGCGTAAACACCGGTCCAGGCCCCGTGTACACGGAGCCCCGGGAACCCCTCTGGCTTGGAAAGGGGGGTAAGCCTGAATCCCCGGGGTCGTAGCCGGAGTAATAGTTCGGGTAGACTGGGGCGTTCCACGCGCCGGTTCCCCACCAGGGATCGTATCCCGGCACCACCAATACGACGCCACCCCGGCCCGGATAGCCCGGTCCGCAAAACCCCGGCCAACCCGGCCCGCAAAAGCCTCCGCGTCCCCCCACCCACGGGTTGCATACCGGGCCCGACGAAACCCCAAAACCCACCCGGGGCGCGGATCGGGCCTCCGCCTCGCTCCCACCCAGCAGGGAGAGTGCGGCGAGTGTGTACACCAGACAACCCCGCTGCAGCGCCCAGTTGTTGATCAGGCCGGACAGACCGCAAAAACCGCCGTAGAGCCCGTGCGCAGCCCCGTTTAACAAGCCCCCCTTGTTCCGGGCGGGCTGTGTTTGCTCCGGAAATGGCGGAAGGCTCTGAAAACGAGTTCCCGCCAGACGCGTTGGGCTTTCACAATCCAACTCCAAATCCACCGTTCGGGTTTTCATCGTGCGTGAGCTTGGTTGGGAACTTTTTTCCCCTTACTTTTTGAGACCATCTTAGGGGCTCAAATGTTCACCCGGGGTTGCATGGAGTTTTTTTCCCTCCAATAGGGCAAACCCGGTGTTCCGCAGCAGCCTCGGAAGCCATCCGGCCAGCGCAACCGGGGCAGGGGCGGCTATCCACCGCGCCGCCCCACCCGGAAGGGTCTGACTCAGGCGTCGCAAGAGGCCCCGGAGCTGGCGGGCGGTCTCCAGGGGCGCGCCGCCCCTCACGGGTTGCGGCAGGCCGTCAGAGCAAACGACTGCGCTGTGCAGTGCGCGGCCGGATGTCCTTTGCATGTCCCTGTACAGAAGGCGGATGGCTTGGTTCAAGGGGCTCCCTCCCGCGGCGCTTGCAAGAGATCCCAGTTTTTCGGCGACCTGCCGGGCGCTGGCGTCCCGGGCCAGCCAGCGTGGTTCCCCTCCGTGGAGCAGGAGGAGACGGATGCGCGTTGCCTTGGGAAGGATATGGAGCAGGCTGTCGCGCAGTATTTCGAGGGAACCGCGAGGGCCTGTGGAGCGGCTGGCATCAAGGAAGATCCACAGTCGCGGGGCTGCCTTCACGTATTTTTGGATCCAGCGCCATCCGGGGTTTCCGGGACTCCATCCCTTCAGGAGGGAGCACAGCAGGGAGGCGTGCCACAGCGTCTGTTTTTTCCCCGCGCCGTGCTCTGAAGCCGTTCTGCGGAGGGGCGCCGCCGGCTGGTGCGGGGGGAGTCCCCTAAGTTCCCGGTGCGTTTTTACGGGCTGGATCGTTCCCCCGGGAGCGGAGTGCGGGAGCGGCAGGGGGGAGGCG
>JBILWF010000673.1:0-2989 GCA_044370075.1 Chthoniobacteraceae bacterium
GAGCGCACCGGGGCCGGACTTGACCAATCCAAAGCCCGCCCCACCGTCGGCGATCGGACCGCCAAGGAGGAGGGTTTGTCCCGCGATGTCCAGGGAGCGCGTCCCGCCCGAAAGGGTGATGTCGCCGGCGCCCATCTGGAGGCTCTGGGAACCCCCGAAGCGGAAGTCCCCGGCCCAGATTTGAGGCACCGCACTGGTGAGCACTCCGCCCGCGACAGATGAATCAAATGTACCGCCGAAAATCGTGAAAGTGCCCGAGCCGAGCGCGCCGACAGCGGTGCCCGAGAGACCGTCGTTGGCGAGCAGGATGCTGCCCTGGGAAAGGGTGACACCGCCCGGAAGCGCGTTGGCGGCCGAGAGGGTCAGGCGACCGGAGCCCCCCTTCCAAAGCCCTCCGCTGCCGGAGAGGGCGGAGGCAAAGACCACGGAGCTGGTGCCCACGTCAACGCGGGCCACTTGGTTCGCATCCAGCGGGGCGAAGCGCGCGGAGTAGTCGGTGGAAATACCGTTGCCATAACGCAGGGTGCCGCCGAGGAAGAGGAGACTTCCTGCGGCGCCCAGTGCGGAAGCGTTGCCTACCTCGAGTAAGCCGCCGGCCAGACTGACGCCGCCGGTGTAGGTCCCCGCTCCGAGGAGGGACAACCGTCCCTCGCCGGCTTTGGCGAGGGAGGCGGATCCGGCCAGCGCGAGAGCCCCCGTGAAGGAGACATCATTGCCGTTTGTGTCGAGCGTGACGCGGGCGCCGGGTTGCACGCTGAGGCGGGAGGAGAGGTCCGTGGTGGTTCCCGCGCCAAAGCGCAGGGTGCTGCTGCCCGCGACGAGGACATCGCCCGAGCCAAGGGCCCCGGTGACAAATTCAAGCGTGCCGCCCCCGAGTCGGGTGCCGCCGCCGTAGGAATTTGCGGCGGGCAGAATCACGGTGCCCAGACGCAGTTGGAGGGTGCCGGATCCGGAAACGAGCGTTCCGAGGGTGGTGGTCGTGGAGCGGGCAAAAGCGAGGGTCGCGCCGGCGGAAACTATCAAGGAACCCGAGCCCACATTGCCGCCTTCGTTACCGCTGCCGAACTGGAGGGTGCCGGCCTCCACGCGGGCAGGGCCGAAAGACTGGGTGCCGGCGAGCACCAGCAGGCCGGCCCCGGATTTGGCGAGGCTTGTGGCGGCGATATTGCCGGTGAAGAGAAGGGAGCCGCCCGCGAGGTTGGAGGTGTCGAGGGTCAGGGCAAAATCGGAGCCCTGGATGCGGTCGGTGAGGAGGCTGGAAGCCTCCGACCCGGTGAATTCACCCGACCCGCCCAGCTGCAGGGTGAGGGCGGTATTTGCTGACAAAACCAGTTTGGCGCTGGAAGCCGCACCGGTTCCAAGGGAAGCGGCACGATTCATGCGCAGCGTTCCGGCAGTTACGAAGGTGGAGCCCCCGTAAAGATTGGAACCGGAAAGAGTGAGCAGCCCGGCCCCGGCTTTGGTGAGGGCGACGGCGCCTCCACCGAGGGTGCCTGAGAGGGTGAGGGAGGCGCCCTGTTCGACACCCAGCGTGGTATCGGCATCCAAAAACACGGGAGTGGAAATGGTGTTCGCACCGGCGAGGAAGCGGAGGGCCCCCGCCGCGGCGGTGCCCGATCCGGCAATCTGGAGTGAACCGGCGGTGAAGGTGGAGGAGCCTTGGAGCGTCAAAGCGGCCCCGGAGGCGATTTGAAGGCCGGCCTGACCCGTTCCGAGGGAACGGTCGGAGGCGGCCGCGAGCGCGCCCTCCTGGATGCTCACCGGGCCCGTGAGCGTGTTGGAGGTTCCGGGGAGGAAGAGGGTTCCCGTACCGGCCTTGAGCAGGGCCGTGCCTCCATTGAGCGCGCCGCTGAGGGTGAGCGACTCGCCCAAGACGGCGATGCGGGCCGAGTCGCCCGCGAGCGTGACGCTTCCCGACCAAAGGACCGACCCCGCAGCAGTCACGAGGGCCCCCGCCTGACCCGCCGCCCCGCTGCCTCCCAGCAACAGGGTTTCGTCCAGGATAGAGATGCCGTTTTCGAGCCGCAGGGTGGCGCCCGGTTGGACTTCCGTGCCGGAGGCTGTGTCTCCCAGGGCCAGAGATTGATCGGCTACGAGGGTTCCCGCCAAAATACTCACCACACCGCGGAAGGTGTTGGCTGTGGACAGACGCAGGGTGGCGGCGCCGGATTTTTGGATTCCGGTCAAACCGGAAAGGGATCCCGTCCCGGAGATCCAATAATCGACGGAGTTGGCATTGGCGGTGACCACGGAAGGGGCGAGGGAACCGGCATTCAGAGAAAGGATGCTGTTGGTGACGAGCGTACCCCCCGTCATGGTGCCGTTGGCCACGGTGCCGCCGAAGCGGTCGAAGAGAATCATTTCGTCACCATCCTGGAAGCCCGGCATGGCGAGAATTGAAGAGGACCACCAGTTGGCGTTTTGTCCGGCCACATTGGAGCTGATGGAGCCTGTCCAGTACTTGCGGGTGGCGGCGGAGGCGGTGATGCGCAGGTTGATGGCTGTGGAGGAAGCGTCCCACGGGTCGATTTGGAGGTTGAAGCCGAGCAGTTCGTCTTGCTCCAGAGTGAGCCCGAAGGTGCTGGCCGTCAGGAGCGAGCCGTTTGCAGAGGAGAAGAGCGGGTAAACGCCGGGCGAGAGGGAGGTAAAGCCGTTGCCCGAGGCCAGGGAGAGGCGCACGGTGTTTGTGCCGCTGAGCACAAGACCCTGAGTGGAGGAAATCACGACGCGGTCGCTTACAGCCGGGGAGCCGAGCCGGAAGTTGAGGCTGCTGCTGCCTGCAAGAACCAAGCCGCCGAGCGTGAGGGTGGCGACCTGGCCGGAGGCATTTCCCGTGAAAAGGCTGCCGCCCGCCAGCAGCGAGGCGGTACCTGTGAGCATGCCGGACCCCGAAAGCGCGGCGCCGGAAGCCACCGAGAGGGAAGTGCTCAGCAGGCTGCCGCTGACCGTCAACTGCCCGGCTGCGACCGTGGTGGGACCACTCAGGGTG
>JBILWF010000038.1:0-9616 GCA_044370075.1 Chthoniobacteraceae bacterium
AGAATCAGCGGCACAACCCCCCGGTTATCCGGCAGGGCTGCCGCAATGTTGCGCAGGTGTCCAAGCAGGTGGTCCGCCGCACCCTGCGGCGGATTTTTCGCAGCCATGAATCCGATGAAGTCGGAGAGCGGCTTTTCGCGGAAGATTGCATTGACCGACGATCCCCCGTGTTCGACGCGCCATGCTTGAAAAAGTTCGAGGTGATCCGGTGTTGCTCCAAAGGTCCCCGGATCCGCAGCCAGCGAACGGAAGAGATTTTCTTCGTCGGAACAAAAGTACTCTATGCCTACTTTCTCCATGAGCGGCACCAGCTCGGGAGCGATGGAGCCCTCGCTCGGCCAGAGCCCGCGCGGGGCGCGCCCGAACATTTCGGTGTGTTGCTGCACGGCCATCTCCAGATGCGCCAGAGCGTCCTGCGGCCAGTGGAAGCGCTTTGGAAACTGGCGGCCCGGAAGGCAGCGCTCGGCAAGTGCGCTGTCGTAAACCAGAGGAAGAATCGGATGAAAAAAGGGCGTTGTGGTGATCTCCGCCTGTCCGCGTTCCTCCGCCGCGCGGTAGAGCGGGATGATGCGGCAGAGGATCTCGCCATGAATGGCAAGCACGCGCAGTTTTTCCTCCTCGGTAAAGTGGCGGCCTTTTTTTTGAAGTGCCGCAAGTTCGGGGAAGAGCGCAAGCGCGGTGTACCCGCACCATGCGAGGTTGAACCAGACCTGCAGGTCGAGAAACTCCTGGGCAGACCAGTACCGCAGGTTTCTGCGGGCTTCCACCCGGTCGAAATGCATTCCTCTTTTGGTGAGCAGTTCGAGGTAGCGGGGGAAGGGTTTGACGAGGTTGTCCCAGTGGATTTTGAAAAAGTTCTCCAGAATCTCCAGTCGCTCGTGTTCGTTGAGCTCCGCCGCCGGGTTGCGGGCCCACTCCATCCAAAGATCCGCGACGGATCCTTCGACGAGCTCTTGAATTTGCAGCAACAAGACCGGGGTCATGTTGAAGTTCACATGGATTCCCGGAAACTCTGCCACTGTGGAAACCATGTCGAGGTAGCCTTTGACGGCGTGCAACCGGACCCAAGGCATCATCGCCGTCCGGGAAGACGGGTTGACGTAGTAGGGTTGGTGCATATGCCAGAGGAAAACCGCGTGCGCCATGGCGGTAGGCCTATTCCCATTCCGGCCGCCGGGCAATGCTGGGTTTGGAAAAGGGCAGCTTTGGCACGGCGGCCGGTTTCCGCTCTTTTCTTCCCGGGTGCCCCGCGGCACCATGGAGGGCCGGGTCGGGGCGTTCGTCGATTGCAGCCGCCCCAGCCCAGTTTCTCGCTTTTTGTCGGCTCCCACCATGTCTCCTGTTTCCCAGCCTACTGCCCACTCCGTGGATGCGCTCCTGCGGTCGCCGGGCGCGGGGGTACTCGACCGCTTTGGGCGTGCGTTGCAGGACGTGCGCATCTCCGTCACGGATCGATGTAATTTTCGCTGCACTTACTGCATGCCCCGTGAAGTGTTCGGACCGGAGCATGCATTTCTTCCAAAAACTGAACTGCTCGGATTTGACGAACTCGAACGCGTGGTGCGCGCCTTTGTGCGTCTGGGGGTGCGGCGGGTGCGCATCACGGGGGGCGAACCGCTTTTGCGCCCGGATTTGCCGGAGTTTATTGCGCGGATTGATTCAATCCCCGGCGTGCAGGACATCGCATTGACTACAAACGGAGTCCTGCTTGCCGCCCACGCCGCCGCGTTGCAGGCCGCGGGGTTGCGCCGCGTCACGGTGAGTTTGGACGGGTTGAATCGGGCGGTGTTCCGCGCCATGGCGGATTCGGATGTTCCGGTGCAAAAGGTGCTGGAGGGCATCGGGGCAGCCCGGCGGTGTGGACTGAGCCCGGTGAAGATCAATATGGTAGTGCGGCGCGGGGTGAATGAGAGCGAGATTCTTCCCATGGCAGAGCGCTTTGCCCGGGAAGGCTACGTGTTGCGTTTTATCGAGTACATGGATGTGGGATCCACCAACGGGTGGCGTTTGGAGGATGTGGTGCCCGCGCGTGAAATTTTGGAGGCGCTTGGTGGAGCCGCGCGTCTCGAGCAACTTCCCGCAAAACACCCCGGCGAAACCGCGCGGCGGTACCGCCTGCGTGGCGCGGCGGGGGAAATCGGGGTCATCTCTTCAGTGAGCGCTCCGTTCTGCCGTGACTGCACGCGTGCGCGGGTGGCTGCCAACGGACAACTCCATACCTGCCTGTTCGGACCGGGGGTTTTGGATCTGCGTGCCCTCATTCGCAGCGGCGCTGCAGATGAGGATTTGGTTCAGAGAATTAGGGAGGTCTGGTCTCAGCGTGCGGACCGGTACAGCGAGTTGCGCGCCGACGCGACTTCCCCGGGTGACAAGACCGAAATGTCGGTGCTCGGCGGGTAGTTTTTCCCGTCGTGCCGGCCCAACCGGGACGTACGAAGTTCGGGGCCTCAAAGCACCCGCAGGGTTCCGGATGAAAGAATCCGCGCACGCAGGCCGCCCTGTCCTTTCAGAAATTCTTCGGCACCCGGCGCAAAGGCGGTGTTCATCCATTCACAGGGAGCGCACTCTCCGGCACCGCGAAAACGCACGCCTTGAATTTCAAATTCGGCATCGAAAAGGGCTCTTAGATCCACATCGCGCGTAATCACGTTGCGTCGGAATACGGAGGGGGATTTGTCGAATACTTGAAAGTGCGTGCACGCACTTTCATAGGTTTCTTCTGAGAAGAAAGTGATCTGTCCCTTGTAATCTGGTTTGAATTCAAAAAAGCGATCGCCCTCGATCCCGGCCCCCGCCATGCACCGTATGCTGTCCTGCTCCAGCATGGGATGGCTTCCCGGAGGCTTACCGTAATGCCCGAAAAAGTTGTGTCCGGGGGAGATGAAAAGACGGCGTAAACGAATATTCACAGCGTGAGCAAAAGCCAGTTCTCGGGGCATCAGCATGGGGCGCGCCGTTGCCGGAGGCGAGTCTTTGGACGCTGCTGTGCGGACTTTGCGAAAACGTCGCGACGGCCCCGCAATTTCCGGGGGCAGGCAACCGGTTTCCACGCGACGCTTCCGCCGGTTTTGAAGATGCGGTGCGGGCGCAGCGCAGGCCCTCCACCGCGTTAGTTTGACCATCAGCCGCAGAGTTCGCGGATGGGCAGTGCGCCGTCATCCACCAGAAAATGCGGGCGGCCCTTGGAGTCAGTGAAGGTGGTCGAGGCGGCGTCGATGCCCAGGTTGTGGTACAGGGTGGCAAAAACTTCTGAGAAGCTGACCGGGCGGCTGTCGGCCTCGCCCCCGAGCCGGTCCGTGGATCCAATGACCTGCCCGCAGCGCATGCCGCCTCCCGAGAGCAGAGCCATGGCAACCCGCGGCCAGTGATCCCTTCCGCCCTGCGCATTGATTTTGGGAGTGCGCCCGAATTCGCCCCATACCAGCACCGTGACATCCTTGTCCATGCCCCGCTGGTGGAGGTCCTCGACCAGGGCGGAAATGCCTTGATCGAACACCGGGAAGTCCTCGCGCTCCCGCGTGAAAATATCGTTTTTGGGGCCGCCGTGCCAGTCCCACTTGCTGTAGTTCACCGTGACGACACGCGCTCCCGCCTCCACCAAACGGCGCGCCACAAGGAAGTTCTGGGGCACGCGTGGGGCCCCGTTTCCATCCATGAATTTGGTGGGGTCGCCGGTTCCGTAGCGTGCCACCAGACGGGGGTCTTCTTTGGATAGGTCCAGAGCGTCCGCCAGTTTAGAGGAGGTGAGAATGCCCATGGCCTGCTGCGTGAAGACATCCATGGCTTCCACGTGGCCGCTGGCGTCCAGATCGCGGCGGAGGCGGTCCATGCTCGAGAGCAGTCCCTTGCGGTCTGCTAGCCGGTCGGTGGTGATCCCATGGAGGGTGAGGTCGTCACGGGTTGGTCCCACAAAACGAAATGGGGCGTGCGCGGCTCCCAGTGCGCCCGGTCCGGGCTCGTTGTAGGGGCCGTGCGTGCACGGATGGCAGAGGCTCACAAACGGGGGGATTCCCCGGGCGGACGCGCCGTGAATTTTCTCAACCACGCTCCCAAACTGGGGCCAACCGCCGGGAGGGATCGTTCCGCCGCGCGGGGGACGGCCCGTGTAGCACTGGGCGGCGTCGTGGTCGCTCTGCGCACCGACCAGCGAGCGGATCACCGTGAACTTGTCCATCATGCGGGCCATGCGCGGCAGCAGTTCGCAGATCTGCAGCCCGTCTACGTTGGTGCCAATTGGTTTGTGCGGTCCCGCGACTTCGGATGGAGCGTCCGGTTTGAGGTCGAACATGTCCTGATGGGGCGGTCCGCCCACCAGATACACAAGAATTACCGACTTGTGGGAGTTGCGTATTCCCGCCTTCGCTTCGAGAGAAAGGAGGGATGCCAGCGAAAGACCGGCACCGCCCAAGGCACCAATCTTGAGGAAGTTGCGACGGCTCAGCCCGTCGCAGAGGAGCGGACCTCCGGCAGTGGAATCAAGGATTTTTAGCATGGCGGGTGGGGGGTAGGCCGTGCGACGGAATGGTTCGAGCCCTTTATTGGTACTGCCGCCTAGTATCTTCGGTAATTTTAGTTAGTCAGCCTGAAATTTTTTTAGCGGCTGAAGGTCTGCGGGTATGGCTTGTTCGCACAGGCCTGAATCGCATCGCGGCGGAGCTTCGCGGGAAAACTCAACTACTGCGCGCTGGGCGCCTGAGCCCTCTTGGTCAGTTCCACTCTACGGTTACCGAACGTCTGTTACGGAATTTATCCACAAAATGTAGGGTCCTGTGCTGGACGCCGTGTTCATGAACGAGCTTGGTGCATTTCACGTCAAAACAGCAGTAGCGCGCAATGTCCAGAAGCCTTCCCTCCCGCCACCAGCGGATGGCATCCAATCCGTCACCCGTTTTTCCAACACCGAGGGTGGCCGTGGCAATTGCATCGAGGCCCAGACGGTGGCCGAGTTTTTTTTCCACCTCGACCATCAGATCGAGCGTTCTGGCGGTGTGCGCGAGGTCGAGGATGGTGTAGCCAGCGAGCACTTCGTAATCAAAATTGATGACGTTGAATCCGACCACCAGATCGGCCTGCATGAGTTGTTCGACCAGGGTGTGAACCTCCTTTTCCTGGTAGATTCGATACTCCTGCAGTGCGGTGGAGTACGTCACGCCAATGGACATGCCCATGTTGCGTTTCATGTTCCATCCGCCCGCGTCATTGGCGGTGCGTTGTGTTTCCAAATCAAAGTACACAATGTTCCGAGCCATGTTTTTATGAGGCGCGATATGCAGGTTCGTTGCCCGGCTTCCATTTGATGCTGCATCCGATGCTGGGCAGTTGCGGGGCGGTGGCGGGGCTGCCATTCAGGGCGGCGTCGAGTGCGGAGCGCAGGGCGGCACCGTTGGGGGTGCCGCATCCGGGCCGGTCCGGGCCACGCATGGGGCGGGAATCATCCATCTGGCCGTGGTAGACCAGATGCCCCTCGGTGTTGAAGAGATAAAAATCCGGAGTGCAGGCCGCGCAGAAGGCGCGGGCTACGCTTTGGTCCTCATCAAAAACGATAGGGAATGCGAGGCTGGACGCCGCCGCAAACTGGTGTGTCGGCGCGGGGGCATCCTGCGGATAAGCCTGCGTGTCATTGGAGGTGACGCCTACGAATTGTACGCCTCTTTGCATGTATTCCGCACTAATGCGCGCAAGTTCTGGAGCGACGTGCAGCACGTAGGGACAGTGCGCGCAAAGGAAGATAACGAGCGTGATTTTGTCCAAGCGCTCGTCCGTGCCCCAATCACCGCCTCCGCAGACAAGCGGCAGACGGAACGGAGGCAGCGGCATTCCAAGTTCGAGAAGATGGGAGGAAATTGCGGCCATGATGAAGTCAAAATGCACTGGATCGCCCTCCGAAAAGCCATCTCATTTGCTTTTTTTTACTGCCACTGGTGCCCGTGATGGTACGCGCACGGCGTGTTTCTGGAGCGAGTTTCGAGGGACGTGGACAGTGCGTGTGGGGACGCCGGAGCATGAAAAAAGTTTCCAACCGCATCCCCCGCCGTGTCACAAAGCCGGAATGGCAATCATTCTGCTGAAAGTTTCCTGTCCGGATCGGGTCGGTTTGCTGGCGCGCATTACGAGTTTTGTGGCGGGCCGCGGGGGTAATTTAAGGGAGGTGCATCAGTTTACAGATCCGCAAGAGGGGTGGTTTTTTGCGAGGATGGAGGTGGAAACTGCTCGGGAGGATGCGGATCTGGAGGCGTTTCGACGCGATTTTTCCACTCTGGGCGCCGAATTAGACGCGGAATGGACGGTGCGCCCCCTGGAGCGGAAACCGCGTGTCGTTCTCATGGTGAGTAAGCTGGGGCATTGCCTTGCGGATCTGCTGTGGCGCTGGCGTTCCGGGGAACTGCCCTTTGATATTCCATGTGTAATTTCCAATCATGAAACGCTGCGTTCCCTCGTCGAGCGCGAGGGAATCCCATTTCACTGCGTTCCGGTGAATGCAGAAAACAAGCAGCAGGCTTTTGAGCGGATGGAATCGATGTGGCGGGAGGCGGGTTCGGAGTTGGTGGTGCTTGCGCGGTACATGCAGGTCGTCCCCGAATCCATCTGCCGGCGGTGGCCGGGGCGCATCATGAACATTCACCACAGTTTTTTACCGTCCTTCGTGGGGGCAAATCCCTACCAGCGGGCCTATCAGCGGGGGGTGAAGCTCATCGGTGCCACGTGCCACTACGCGACCCCCGATTTGGACGAGGGACCCATCATTGAACAGGAAGTCACGCGGGTGGAGCATTTTCATTCCGAGGCGGATTTGTTGCGCTTGGGCAGGGATTGCGAGAGGCTGGCCCTGGCGCGCGGGCTCCGATACCACGTGATGGACCGCGTTTTTGTGCGCGGAAATAGAACAACCGTTTTTCGCGACTGAGCTCTCGAGGAGCCCCGCGCGCGGGCGCGGCGAGAGCAGTACAAGGGTGCTCGCCAATGTGGCTCAATCGGGCGGGGGCGCTTGATGAATGCGCGCGAAATGCTCCAGGATTTTTTGTTGGATACGCTCAAAAGCCGGCTCCGAGAGCGTCTCCTCCGTCTGGGAGTAGGCCTCTGCAAGGCGCCGTGTGATTTCCGCTTCCTCCTCGGGGGCCAGCGGTTCCTTGAGAATCTTAAAGAGCGGATCGTTCATGGGAGGTACTCCTCCCGGTATTCGGGTCTCGTCGCGATTTCTCTCAGCTGAAGCATCACTTTATAAACCGTGTTGTCCACCACCCGGCGGTGGACACCGAGTTGGCGTGCGGCTTCCGCAGGGGGAATAAGTTTGAGTTTAACCATTTCAAAAATCTCGAAGCTCCGCAGTGGTATGCGCTCTTTGAGATCCTCAATCATGGATGCCAGCAGTGCGCGCTGGAAAACAGACCGTTCCGCCTCCGTTTCCTCGGGAATGCTTGCGACGTCCTCACTTCCGCCGTTTTCAAGGGAGTGGTAGTTAAGGGGCCTTTCCTTCCGTAAACAGTCAATCACCCGCGCATTGGTGATCATGCGAAGATAGTGTCGCAGGCGCCCCCGGTCCGGATCGAACCGTTTCCTGGTAAGAAAATCAACAATAACTTGGGATATAACGTCTTCTAAAACGGGTTGAGGAGGCTGGGAGCCGCCCGTGTGGTCCCTGTACAGGCTCGCAGCCATGGCCATCAGAGGGCCGTGGTAAATTTGGTGAAAGCGCTTCCAGGAGACCTGCCATTCTCGCGGGTCGCCGGAATTCCGCAGGCGCGAGAGCAGCGTGTAGGAGGTGCTGGGAAACTTTTCAGCCATGGTGCGGGATGGGGAGAGGCTCTCCTGGGGGCGCGCTTTAGTGTTGTAAATGTTTGGTAGGAAATATGCTGTGAGTTGTTTTGTGATCAAACAATCGGACGGGGGTCGGTTGGGCGGGGCCATCCAAACTACTCCGGATCTTTTCAAACATCAGTCTCAGGGTTTTTCTAGCGGAGATTTTATTGCGAAAAGCAAGTATGCAGCAAAACCCTCGGCCGCGAGGTATGGTACTCGGAGAGCGAAGGGACTGGAGCGATGGAACACTTGTTTCTGGAAGCGGGGTGGGATGCAACCCTCCTCAGGGAGCGGCCTAAAGCGGTCGCGCTTTTTCGGGATCTGCGGATTTTTTCCGGCGTCCGTTGACTTGAAAACAAAGCATGCCGGATGGAGTCTGGAGCGGTGGATCGCAAAAACGCATAACCTGCGCTTGAGTTGGACGGGTGGAGGAGGATGCTTTCGGGATGCACCTCTTGGACCAGATTGCGGAGCGGGTTCGTGCGACACCCCGGAAGCTTGCACACGTGAGTGACGCGCGTGAGATTACTTACGAGGATCTCTGGGCGCACTCAGATGCGCTAGCACGCTGGCTGGATGCCCAACTCGGCGGGGCCCGCGTGCCGGTTGCCATTCACGGACACAAAGAGCCGGAAATGCTCGTTACGTTTTTGGCTGCCGTGAAATCAGGGCGGCCGTACGTTCCGATAGACGTCTCCACTCCACCGGCCCGGGTGAGCCGGATCATGGAGATTTCGGAAGCCGGGCTGCTTTTGGACCCTCAGAAAGTCGCCTCAATTTCTGCAGTTGGTGGGTATGAAGCAGTCAATCGCGTGGGCGAACAGGACCCGTTTTACATCCTGTTTACCAGTGGAAGCACCGGCGAACCCAAGGGGGTGGTGATCACTCTCCAAAACCTGAATCATTATCTCGCGTGGATGCGCGGAGATCATCCATTTGAGGCTGGCGCGGAGGTTTTTCTCAACCATGCCCCCTTTACGTTCGATCTGAGCGTTCACGATATTTATCTTGGTTTGAGCACCGGCGGGACGGTCTTTTCGCTAACGAAGGAGACCGCAACGGATTTGCGCAAATTATTTGGGGCGTTGCGCTCCAGCGGTGCAACGCAGTGGATGTCAACGCCCTCGTTTGCACAAATGTGCATGATCGAAAAAGGTTTTAACGAGTCCATGCTTCCCCGGATGCGCCGCTTTTTCTTCTGCGGTGAAACGCTTGCTCCGGAGACAGCCGCTCAAATGCTGGAACGTTTTCCCAGGGCCGAGTTTTTCAACACCTATGGACCGACGGAGGCCACCGTTGCGGTCACCAGCGTGGCGGTCACCCGTGAATTGCTCGCGCAGTATAACCCCCTTCCGATTGGCCGCGTGATGCCGGGTACAGAAATTTTCATCCGAGGTGAAAACGGAGACGCGGTGCCGGAGGGAGAGCGCGGCGAAATCGTGATTGCCGGCCCTAATGTAAGTCCGGGGTACCTGCGGCGGCCTGATTTGACGGAGAAGGTTTTCGCTGCTCACGGTTCCACGCGCGGGTACCGCACTGGAGATTGGGGGAGGGATCGCGGTGGGATGGTTTTTTGTGAAGGACGAATGGACAACCAAATCAAGCTGCACGGGCACCGCATCGAGCTGGGGGACATGGAGTCCAACTTGCGTGCGCTGGAAGAGGTGGCGGACGCGGTGGTGTTGCCGGTAAAAAAAGAGGATCGAGTGGAGAGCGTCGCAGCCTTTGTCGTTCTGAGCGGTCCCAAGCAGGGCAGCGACTTCGAGCAGGCCGCCGCACTCAAGGCGAAGCTCGCGGAAAAGGTTCCTCCCTACATGAT
>JBILWF010000547.1:0-2980 GCA_044370075.1 Chthoniobacteraceae bacterium
TGCGCGCGGGTTTTCTTTCTTCACCAACTATGACGGATTTAAGGCGCGGCACATTGCGGAGCATCCGCAGGTGGCGCTGACTTTTTGGTGGGGAGCCCTTGAGCGGCAGGTGAACATTTCCGGCTGCGTGTCGAAAATCCCGCGGGAGGAAAGCGAGCAGTATTTTGCGTCGCGCCCGCTCGCGAGCCGCCTCGGTGCGTGGGCCTCGCGACAAAGCCGCGTTCTCCAAAACCGGGAGGAGTTGGAGGCATCCTTTGCACGCGTGGAGGAGGAGTATGCGGGCCGTGAAGTGCCGTGTCCTCCTTTTTGGGGCGGGTACGTTGTGGAGCCGGAAAGCATCGAGTTTTGGCAGGGTCGCCGCAGCCGTCTGCACGACCGGTTTCGGTTTACCCGCGACGGGGCCGCGTGGCGGGTCGAGCGGCTGTCGCCCTAGCGCGTGGCGGGTTCGCGCGCAGCCAGCCACCGGAGCCGTACTTCCAGTTTGCGCCGGCGCTCCGCGTCGGGTTCGGGATAGAGCAGGGGATACCACGCGCAGATGACGGCCGCGCGGGTTTCGAAGCACGCGTGCAGGGTGTGTTCCTCAAGGCTGCCGCCGCCCCCGCGATAGCCCGCGAGGAACCTTTCCACAGCGTGCGAATCTCCATCCAGAAACCGGGCGTTCCAGAGCGCCGAGGCTACGTCCCATTCCACGGGTCCGGCGAAGGTGTCCTCCCAGTCTGTCCATACGAGGCCGCGGGTGGTCTGCATCAGGTTGCCGGTGTGGGCGTCGCCGTGGAGGGGTTGTTGCGGGCAACCGGCCATGGACTGCAAACCCCGCAGCAGAAAGCGACGCAGCATCGCGATCGTGGAAACGTCAAGGAGGCGTCCCGTCTCGAGGCGGTTGGTCACTTCCAGACTTTCCTCCACGATCGCGAGTGCAGGCAGTGGATGTGAGAATGAGCGCAACGCGTGGTGGCAGCGCGCAAGCCCCTCGCCAGCGGTGAAAAAATCCAGCGGTGTTTCGGTGCGGTGCACGTACTCCCAAAAGTTGATGGGAAAACCGTCTTCCATGTGGGGGCCTGCGGGCAGGTCTGGGTGCAGGGGAATCACCGGTGCGCGCAGGGCGCTCAAATGAGCGGCCACGGCGTTTTCCCGCTCAAACCACGCCGTGCCGTGACGGGGGCCGTCGACCTGCTGTACCACACGGGCCACCACCGTTTCGGTAAGGCGCACCACCAGTGTGCTGGCATCCTGGAGAATCTCGGTGCGGTCCGTCTCGATGCCGTGGGCTTTCAAAACAGAGCGCGCGGCATCGAGGGCGGGGAGCGTCTTTCGCATGACAAATCCGTGGATTGCTGGCATGGGGAGTCTTCCGTGGCGGAGCAGGGAAGCGCGATGGGCTTGGTTTTACCGTCTCAGTACACGGCCTGTTCGAGGATCCAGCGGGCCGCCTCGGGAAAGGTTTCCGCGACGTGCAGGGCGCCGCACGGTCCGGCTTCGCGGCCATAGCCGGTGAGCACGAGGATGGATCGCACGCCGGCGTTTTGCCCGCAGAGCACGTCGAGGGGTTTGTCGCCGATCATCCAGGAGCGTGAAAGGTCCAGACGCAATTCGTCGCGCGCCTGCAAGAGCATGCCAGGGGCAGGTTTGCGGTGGGTGGACGGTTTGTCCGGTCCGTCCGGGCACATGTAGGTGGCGTCCAGCGTATCGGGGCCGAGCAACTCCAGCAGGCGTGCGTGCACGGCCGTGTACTGGTCCATCGAGATGAGCCCGCGCGCGATGCCCGCCTGGTTGGTGACAAGCACCGTGCGGTATCCCTTCTGGCGAAGCCGGCGGAGGGCCTGCGCGCTGCCTTCAATCAGGCGCACCTTCCCCGGATCGTTGCAGTAACACACCTCTTCCATAAGGGTTCCATCCCGGTCGATGAAGACCGCCGGTTGGGCGGCGCCGTCTGCTGCGCCGGAAAGTCGGTGGGATTCCTCCGGCATGATTATTCCGAAAAACTCTGCAGCAGTTCGTGGCGCGACACGATCGCCGTGCCCAGTTTACCCACTACAATGCCGCTGGCGTGGTTGCTGATCTCCGCGGCTTCCACCGCCGAAGCGCCGCCGGCCAGCGCCGCCGTAAACGCAGCAATCGCCGTGTCGCCCGCGCCGGAAACGTCGAAGACTTCCTGCGCCCGCGTTGGAATGTGGTACGGAGCCGAGTCCCTTTGAAAAAGAATCATCCCCTGTTCGCTCAGGGTGACCAGCACCAGAGCACATTCCCAATCGGACAAAAGTTTTTCCCCCACGGCAAGAAGCGCGGTGTCTTCCAAAGGCGGATCGACCGGATCCCGCCACGGAACGCCGGCCGCCTTGAAGGCCTCGGCCCGGTTCGGGGTGATTCCTGTGACCTGTTTCCAACTCACCGGATTCGACGGCTTGGGATCGACCATTACCAAAATGCCGGCCTCTCGCGCGCGCACCACAAGTGCATCGGCAAATTCCTGGTCAAAAAGCCCCTTGTCGTAGTCCTCCAGAATGACGGCATCCAGGCTTGGGAGCAGTTCTTCGAGATGGCGCAGGGCCCTCTGGCGGTTGGTGGCGGAAAGGGGGGTGCGTCTTTCGCGGTCGACCCGGACGACCTGCTGGGTGCGGGCAACGATGCGCGTCTTGCGGATGGTCTGATAGGACGAGTCCCAGAGCGCGTTCTCAACGTGGATGCCCGCGGAGGTGAGCAGTTGGTTCAGGCGTTCCGCGTCGGGCCCCGAGCCGATCATGCCCAGCATGCGGACGTGGTCCACGAATTCGCGCAGGTTGCGAGCAACGTTGGCGGCTCCGCCGGCGTTGTAGGACTCGCGCACGACCTCCACCACCGGCACGGGGGCTTCCGGGGAAATGCGCGATACTTTCCCCCAGATGAACTCGTCGAGGATCATCTCGCCGACGACCAGAATGCGGGAACTGCGTCGAAGCAGGTTGTTGACGCGGTCCCGTTTCATTGCGCGGAAGTTGCGGTG
>JBILWF010000702.1:0-9604 GCA_044370075.1 Chthoniobacteraceae bacterium
TTTTGGTGCTGAGCGGTACGGCGGAGGTGGCCGTGCCGCGGTTGGTTTCTTCGAACTCCCTTTCGCTCCACGTTCAGGGGGATGCGTTCCTAAACCTCAACGCATCGGTGCTCGGAAGCATCGGGTTGATGAAAGCCGGCGGTGGAACGGCCGTGCTCAGCCGTGCGCCGTACTTTACCGGTGGGGTGACGGTCAACGCGGGCACGCTGCGTTTGGGGGCCGGTGTGAATCTTCTGCCGATGGCCCCGGGGGCCTCAGTCCCCGCGGTGTACGACGTGCGTTTGAATGACGGGTGGTTGGATTTGAACGGAAACACGCAGGTGGTGGCCTCGCTTACCAGTGTCAACACCCTGCCCGGCATGGGCGGGGTGTTGACCAGTGCACAGCCCGCGGCCCTGGTCGTTAATCAGATGGCTGCAGGCACCTTCGCGGGGACCGTGGGCGGTTCGGTGTCTTTCATCAAGCAGGCGCCGGGGGTTTTGACGCTCACGGGCACCAGCACCGGGGCGCTAACCGTTGCGGGCGGATCCCTCGAACTGCGTGATGGCGGGCTGCTCACCGGGTCGGTGCGGGTGCAGCAGGGCGGTCGCTTGTTTTGGAACAACACCGGGCTCCTTCCCCTTGAGGCGCGACTCGGCAGCGGCACCCTTACGCTTGCGGCCGGCACCCTTCAGATCGCCGCCCGGCCGGGCAACGAGTCGGTCACACTCGGCAGCCTCGCCCTCGGCGCGGGCTTAAACACCGTCCAGTTCGCCCCCACCGGCGGCGCGTTGCAGGTGACCCTCGCCGGCTTGCGCAACACGCTCCCCTCCCGCGCGCTGGTGAACTTTGTGTCCGCAAGCGGAACCTTGGGATTGCCTCAGGGAGGCGTCTCCGGACAGTCCCTCTCCAATGGCGGCGTGAACACGCAGGTGCTCTTCACCAACCCGCCGGGCCTGCAGAACGGAATCCTCGGCGGGTGGGCGACCGTCAACGGAACTGACTGGGCTGCGTACCGCACCGTGCCCGATCCCACCACGGGGGCACTGGGCCTTGGAGCGTTCGGATTTTCGACGGGCGGCTCCACGCCTTTTGGAAGTTACGCCACCGACATCAGCAGCTCCTCGGTGAACTCCTTTACCAACGTGTTCGACTCAACCGTCCGCACCGGCGTTACCAGCCGTTTTGTGAACTCGTTGAAGTCGGGCACAATCCAAACCATGTCCCGCCCCGACCAGTTGATTACCCTGGTCAGCGGCGGTTTGATTCTCGCCGGGGGCGAGATCCGCGGGGGCATGGTGACGGCTGGATCCGTCGCGGATTCCTCCCTCTATGTGCATGCGCCGGTCGCCGCAAACATGCGGAAGGCGGTGGTGAACAACGGCTCTGGAAGCGTTAATTTTGTGAAGTCCGGCGTGGGCACCCTTTCCTACGGGGGCTACACGATTGTTACCACGGGCCAAAGCGGTGTCTCCCTCCTCGCCGTGGGCATGAAGTTCAATGTCACCGGAGGAAGCATTCTCACCTCCGTGGATTCCTCCACGACTTTCCGCACCTTTCCCCCCTACACGGCTTCGGGGGATGCGGGCGTGCTTCCCCCCGTGGCGCAGGTCTTCACCGGTTTGCAGCTGGTCCAAGGATCCAATCAGGTGACTTTTCCAGAGGGTTCCTACGTGTATCCCGGCATGGTTCTTTGCCTGGTTCCGGGCCAGACCGGATGGATTGGTGAACTGGGTGGCAGCGGGACGCAGTCTGTAGTGGCCGTCTCCGGTTCGGTGGCCACTCTTTCAGGCACGGTGCTTACTACGGGCACGGCGCGCGCCCTGCTGTACCCGGTTACCGGGGTGTCTAATGTGGCGGTCGGGTCTCTGGAGGCGGGCAGCAACGTGCTCACGGTCGGTTCCGTGGGCTCCGCGATTGGCATCAACGTGGGACAGACCGTGACCGGAACGGGCATTCCCCCGGGATCCACCGTCACCGACATCAGCGGGACCCAGGTGACGCTGTCGGGGTCGCTCACGGCGGCGGTGAGTACCGCCGCCTTCGGCACGCCGGTGGCCCTCACGCAGGTGGCCGCGCTCACGCAGGGATCCGCTCTGGTGCGCATGATCAACACCTCGGGCATCTATGTGGGACAGACGGTCCTTGGGCCCGGCGTGCCAAACGGCACCCTTGTGGCCTCCATCGAGGGGGCTCAGCAGCTCACCCTTTCCAATCCCGCCATGGCCACGCGCACATCCAATCTGAGCTTCTTGTTAATACCTCCGGGAGTCACTGCCATTGGCACGTTGACGGCTGGTTCCAGCGGGGTGGTCCTCGGCAGCACGGCGGGGATTTATTCGGGTATGTCCGTCTTTGGTGTGAGTGTGCCTCCGGGGGCCGTGGTGGGTTCGGTCATCCCTGGGAGCGTTTCCCTGCAGGCTTCCTCCACCGGAGCCGGAACGTTGGCTTTGGCGGGAACGCGAACCCTGCTCCGCTTTGGCGCGACCCTCGCCGATTACACGCCTCCGGTGGTTTTGACGGGTAATTTGACTCAGGGCGGCACCGCGGTTGCCAGTGTCAATACCGGCAGCCTTGCCGTGGGCATGGAGGTCCGGGGGCCCGGGGTCGCCAACGGCTCCACCATTCTCTCCATCGTGAGCGCCACCAGCATCGGGCTTTCCACGGGCGCCCTGCAGACCATCAATGGTGCAAGCCTCTCCTTCACCCCGCCGCCGCCCCTCTACTCCAACACGTATTCGGGCCTGACCGTGGTCAATCAGGGACAGCTTACTCTGGGAGTTTCGGCAAACGCCGGTCCGCTGGGTTCTATCACGGTTCCCGGAGATCTGGTCATCAACAACGGCGCGACCGTCAGCAGCACGGTGGTCAACGGGCTGATCTCCGGCACCAGTTCCGTCACACTCAACGGCGGGGCCGCCCTCACCCTCACGGGCACCCACGCCCTTCGAAACCTCACCTTTGTGAACGACGGGGGCACGACCACACCCGCCGTCTCCGGCGGGTTGATTGCGCTCAGCGGCACGCTCTTTTCCACCAATACCAACTTTGCCACCACGCCGACGGTGTCCTCCGTCATCGAGCTGGCCGGACGCACGCTCACAGTCCATGTGCAGGGTTCCTCCCCCAACGGACTCATCCTCAGCGGGGCGGTCCAAAACGTCATCGGCGGCACCTTCGCACCGGCGGGTCTCATCAAGGAGGGCTCCGGGGCCCTGCTTCTTTCAGGCAACAGCACTTTTAACGGAGGCCTCACCCTCAACGCGGGCGTTCTTCAAATGGCCGGCAGCCTTGCCGCGTCGGGAACGCTCCCCACGACGCGCGCCGTCAGCTCCGTGGCGGGCGGCTCTCTGCTCACGCTCGAAAACGTCAACGGGCTGGTGCCCGGAATGGCTGTTTCCGGCGCGGGCATCGCCGGCGGGGCATCCGTCCTCTCGGTCGACTACGACAATTCGCAAATCACTCTCTCTTCCGGCACCACGGCAGCCGTGGGCAGCATCAGCGTGGGCGGCCTGCTTCGCCTCAACGGCGGCACCCTCATGGGGGGCGCGGGCAATCTGGCCGTCACCCGCACGGTGTGGGTGCGCGGCAATGTCTCCCTTGGCGGCCCCTTTACGGGACAAAACCTCACACTCGCGGGCCCCGTGGATTTGGATGTCACCCGGACGCTGACCGTCTCCAGCCCGCTTTCAACGGCTACGCTTTCCGGCACGCTCAGTTCGGCTGCGGGGGCGGTCCTCGTGAAGGACGGGCCCGGGGTTTTGTCGTTGGGTAGCTCCAACACGGCCCTGCTCGGCGGTATTCGTCTGGCGGCGGGCACGGTGGTTGCCGGAACAGCCGCGGCGCTGGGCTCCGGAACACTCACCTTCGCGGGCGGCGCGCTGGACTCCAGCCTGGCCAATCTGGCCCTCTCCACCAACAACCCGCAGGTGTGGCTGGGGACCGTGGGCTTTGTGGGATCCCAAAACCTGGACATGGGCACGGGCGCGGTGACGCTCGCGGGCGGCAACGCGGTGGTGACCACCCGTGCGGGCACCATTACGCTCGGGGGCGTCATAGCCGATGGCGGTTTGGGTTACGGGCTGACCAAGGCGGGCTGGGGTGTTTTGTCGCTGAACGCAGCCAACACCTACTCCGGAACGACTACGGTTTTGGGGGGCGTCCTGCGTCTCGCGACCGCCGGTGCGCTGGCGGGCCCCGTGCAACTGGCGGGTGGCACCCTCGCCATCGCCGCAGGCTCGGTTCTCCCCGCCAGTCCGCTGATTACCGTCACGGGTGGAACGCGTGTCTTCAGTGCGGGGGCTTGGAGTTTCGCGGGCGGCCAGCTCGACAGTTCCGTTTCGGGTGGCACGGCCGTCAGTGGCGCACCGTGGTTGCGCTTGCAGGGGAATCTCGGATTTGTCGGCAGCAACCCCCTCACCCTCAGCGGGGGCACGGTCTCCCTCGAGGGGGGAGCGCGCACCGTGTGGACGTCGGCCGGCACGCTCACGCTGGGCGGCTCGGTGGTGGAGAGCGGAACCGTGGGAACCCTGGTCAAGGGAGGGGGCGGCATCCTGGCTTTGACCGGCTCCAACGCGTTTACTGGCGGGGCTTGGTTGCTCGGGGGAACGCTGCTTGCGGGCCACGAATTCGCACTGGGATCCGCCGGATCGCTCGTCTTCGGTGGCGGGACCCTGCAGATGGGGGAGGGCATTTCAACGGACTGGAGCGGCCGTTTCGCGCCTGTTGCTTCGGGTTCCGCGGCCTCGGTGAACACCGGCCAGAATGTGATCCGCTTTGCAAGCGCCCTCGCCGGAGACGGACAGTGGATCAAGCGGGGCAGCGGAGTCTTGCTGTTGGGCGGCTCCAATCTCTTTACCGGCAGTTTCCGCGTGTCGGAGGGCATCGTGCAGGCGACCAGCGCAGGCGCGTTGGGGGGCACGGCGGGGGTCACCGTGGTGGATCCCGGCGCGACCCTGCGTCTGGAGGGGGATCTTGCTCCGGGTGCCGAATCGGTGCGGCTTTCCGGGGCCGGAGCAGCGGGCGAGTTGGGGGCGTTGGTGAATCTCGCGGGTAGCAATGGACTGGGCGCTTTGGTGACGGTGGGCTCTTCAGCCACGCTGGCGGTTCACGGAGGATCCCTCGCGCTGGCCGCCGGTCTTTCGGGCACCGGGGCGATTACCCTGGCCGGTCGTGGCGCGGGATCCCTCGGCGGAACCTTGAGCGGCGTCAGCGGTGTGGTGAAGGCCGGCCCGGGCGCGTGGACCCTGGGGTTGAGTGCGGCCAACGCCTCGCTGCTTTCAACCCAGATCAGCGGAGGTGCCCTCGTGCTCAACTACGCGGGTTTTGCCGCCGGCGCGAATATGCTGCCGCTGGCTACCCAGGTGGCGCTCGGCGGCGGTTCCCTTGTTTTGCGCAGTACCACTTCCGGAACGCAGACGCTGGGCACGGGCACTCTCCGTCCCGGCGCCAGCCGCCTTTGGGTGGAGGGCGGAACCCTGCGTCTCGGCACCCTCTCCGCGGCACCGGGAACCACCGTTTTAATCGGCACCCTTGCCCCTTCGGCGCGGGCCGTGATCACAACAGCTCTTTCCGCCGGCACCTTCCTGCCAGGCCGCGCGGTCTTCTTTGATGGAACCAACTACCGGTGGACGGCGACATCCACCACGGGCACCCTTGCCGCGCAGGCCGCCGCCGCCACCCTGCCGGCCTCCGGAGCGCTCGCCCAAAACGCATACGAACTCTCCGGCTCGCTCACCTCTTCCGCGGCTCAAACCATCGCCGCCCTGCGCATCGCGCCCTCCACCGCAGGGGGTGCGCTGACTCTGGCGGCTTCCGGTTCGCTTTCCCTCAGCAGCGGCGGGCTGCTCTTTGTGGGAACCCGGGATTACGTTATCGAGGGAAGCGGCTTTTTGCGCGCCTCCGGTACGGAATTGGTGTTGCAAACCTTCGCGAGTGGCAGCCTGTTCCTGGGCGGTTCGATCACGCAGGGTTCCAATACGGCGTCGCTTACAAAGAGCGGATTCGGCACGGTGGTGGTGGGTTCCTCCAACTCGTTCACGGGCCCGGTATTTGTGAACGAAGGGGTGCTGAGCATCTCTTCCAACGCAAATCTCGGTTCGGTTGACACCGGGGCCGCGCTGAACCTGCAGGGGGGCACTTTGCGCACCACGGCAAGCATCGCTCTCGACAACGGTGGCTCCACCCCGCGGCCCGTCACGGTTGGCACGGCGTGGGGCGGCCTCGACGTGCTCTCCTCTACAACCCTCACCGTGGCCGGGACGCTCAGCGGCGCCGGCGTGCTGGCTAAAATGGGCGGGGGCACCCTCCTTCTCACCGGTAACAACACACTCGCCGGAGGAATTTTGTTGCGTGAAGGCTCCCTTTCGATCGGTGCAGACAACAACCTCGGCGCGCTTTCCGCCCCCCTCTTCTTCGAAGGTGGCACGCTCTTTGTCTCCTCCGCCGTCACCTTCAATCGCCAGGGGGTGTTGACCGGGCCGGTCCTCTTTAATTCCACGGAAAACCTCGTTTGGAATGGCATGCTTTCTGGCAGCGGAAACCTTTCCAAAGCCGGAGCCGGTTCTCTGACCCTCACGCGCGCTAATCCGTTCGCGGGAGACACCCGCGTCGAGGACGGATCGCTCTGGATTGCCAACCCGGGTGCCCTGCAAAACAGCACCCTCGACAGCGACGGAGCGGGGGTGGTTCGTTTTGCCGAGGGCCTCACTCAAGTGGTCCTCGGCGGGCTCAAGGGCGGGAACGCCCTCAGCCTGGCAGCACCTTCCGGAGCGTCCCTTTCCCTGACCCTCGGGGGCAACGGGCAGTCCACCGTTTTCAGTGGAACGTTGTCCCATGCAGGGCTTTTAACCAAGGTTGGGCCCGGCAGCCTGACGCTGGCCGGTGACAATCCCCTCTCTCAGGGCGTTGTGCTGGGGGCCGGAGTGCTCTTAGCCGCACACCCGGGTGCCCTGGGATCCGCCGGATCGATCACGTTCGCAGGCGGCACCCTGGGCTATTTGGGAGTCAACACCGACTGGAGCTCACGGGTCGCTCCGCTGGCCGCGGGCGTCACCGCCACGGTCGATACCGGCGACACTGATGTCACCTGGGCAACCGGCCTGCAGGGGGCGGGCGCTCTGACCAAGCGCGGACGGGGCACCCTCACGCTGGAAGCAATCGCTTCGCACACCGGGGGAACTACCGTGGCGCAGGGAACCCTCGCTGCCGGTGCGGATGTGTTTGCGGTCGGTTCCCTGAGGGTGGAATCCCCTGCACGCTTGCAATTGACCGTCGCCGCTGCCGCCTCGGTTTCGAGATTTGTGCCCGCTGTCACGGGTGCCGGTGAACTCGTCAAGCTCGGCCCGGGCACTCTGGAGTTGATGGCGCCCAACACCTATACCGGCCCAACCAGCGTTTCCGAGGGACAACTGCTGCTCACCGGCAGTCTTTTGAGCGGCACCGTTTCGGTGGCATCCGGAGCCTCGCTCGCCGGTTCCGGCGTGCTCAGCGGTTCCGCGTGGATTGCCCCGGGCGGAAGTCTTTTCGCCGGGGGGGCATCCGGATTGGTCGCCTCCCTCTCGCTGGGGGGACTCGTGCTGGCGGGCAGCAGCAGCCTCAATTTCCGGCTCGGTTCCCCGATTGAAAGCGACAAATTTGTCCTCCAATCCCCGCACGGCCTCATCCTCAACGGGACAAACACCATCCGGTTGTCGCTCGCCACGGCCAACGGCTACGATTCCATCGCCCCGGGCGTGTATCCCCTCCTGACCTCCGCAACGGGATCTCCCATCCTCTCAGGCTTTTCGGCGCCCGATTCCGTGCTCTCGCTCGAACAAAGCACCGTCGCCGGTTTTCAGGTTTTGCTGGATCCCTGGAATGCGAGCTCCACTTCGATCAACTTGCGTGTGGTCACCTCCGAAGCGCGCCGCAAATACTGGACGGGCATGGTGGGTGTCCAGATCGGTTCCGATGCAAACTGGTGGTCCAAGGCGGATGTTTTCTCCCCGGGTCTGCTCCCCTTTGACGAGATGCTGCTGGCCGACCGCTTCGGGGCGACTTTGGTGGATGGAACCCTCAGTGCCGGCACTTTGGTTTCCTCCGGAATGATTGAGCTGAGTTCGGGCTCGATCGCCCCCTCCGCCCTGACGGTTAGTGCCGACACGGTCGATTACTGGATTACTGGAACCGGTTCCATTGCCGGGTTAACGGGCATCGAGAAGACCGGTGCAGCCACCCTGCGTATTTCCACGGCAAACACCTTCCGCGGGTTTCTCAGTATCCGGGCAGGAACCCTGGTAATGGACAATCCACTGGCTTTGGGAGGCACCGCCTCCGGAACCGAGGTGCGTCCCGAGGCCACGTTGCGCATCGAGAGCTCAGGCTCGGTGGCGGGCGAGTCGCTTGTTTTAGGCGGCGCCGGGGCCGCCGGCCAGCCAGGGGCTCTCGTCAGCGCCGCCCCCGGTGCAACCGAATGGAGCGGCAAAGTGACGCTCTCCGGCGGTTCGGCGCGGGTCAGTGTCGACGGCCAGTCCCTCACGCTCAGCGGCGTGGTCGACGGGGGCACCTCGCTGCTCAAGTCCGGGGCAGGAACCCTCCTCCTCACAGGCACCTCCAACACGTACGCGGGAGTGACACACATCGATGCGGGCTCGCTGGTAGCGGCATCGGACCTTTCCCTCGGAGCAGGGCTTGCGGGATTGCGCGTGGCTCCGGGCGCCGCGCTCGTTTTGCTGGGTTCTTCCACTTTTGCATCCGCCCCGCTGCAAATCAGCGGAGCAGGCCCGGATGGGGCGGGCGCTCTGCGTTTTGTAAGCGGGTCCAATCGGGTCGCGGGTCCGCTTTTGCTCGAGGCGGATGCCACCCTCGCTGTCGCTCAGGGAGCGGGGTTGACAATCACCGGCACCATCCACGGGGAGACGAGTGCGCTGCGCAAGACGGGGGGGGGCGTTCTGCAGCTCACGGGCGTGAATCTCTACGGAGGCTCCACCTTCATTGCGGCGGGAACGCTGAGCGTAAATCAACTCACCGCGCTGGGCACCGGGGGAACCCTCGGCGCACGGCTCGTGATGGGTTCAAACACGTCGCTGGCCATCAGCCTTGGAGGCGCCTCGGAGTTTTCGGGTCAAGATGCCTCCAGTTTGCTGACCGACCGCATTTTGGGAGCCGATTACGCGCTCGCCCTGGACACCGCCAACGCCACGGGCGGCTCGTTCACCTACGCGGGCAACGTAACAGCAAGCAGCCTTACCAAATCCGGGTCGGGCCTGCTCGTGCTCGCCGGAACCCAAACGTACGCGGACACCCTGGTGTCCGGCGGAACCCTCCAGTTCGGCGATGGCGGCACGGGCGGCAATTTGGGAACCGGTTCGCTGGTGGTCCTCTCAGGGGCGATTCTGGCGCTGGCCCGCGCCGGACAGACCACCCTCGGCGCCACCGTCTCCGGTGCCGGTTCCCTGGAGTTGCGCGCAGGCACCGTTATCCTTCCGGGGTCCAACACCTACGGTGGGGGCACCCGCATTTCCGGGGCGACGGTGGAGTTCGCCGCGGGTGCTTTGAGCACCGGCAGCGTTCGCCTCAGCGGCAGCAGCACCCTGCGGTTTGCCGCAGGCAATTCCGCGGATCTCTCCCCACGCCTGAGCGTGCA
>JBILWF010000548.1:0-2977 GCA_044370075.1 Chthoniobacteraceae bacterium
TAGGTTCCCCCTCGCCGTAGATGGCCGCAAACTCCCGGTGCGGATCTTCACTGAACACAAAGTTGTGGTGCAGCAGGTGCTCGTAGCGCTGCCTGAGCCCGAGGTAGAGAACCACCCCGGAACATGCCGGTTCAAAGCAACGGCGCGATTCAAATTTCCGCCCGATCTCGCCCCCGATTAAATCGCGGTGCGTGCGCACGGTGTCGCGGTTTGAGACAACCGAGGACACCTCCACGCGCTCCCCGGCGTCCGTCTCCACGGCGACCGCCGTCTTATTTTCTACAACAATACGCCGCACGCCGGTTCCAGCGCGGATGTCGACGCCCAGCTCCAGCGCGAGCCGGCGCAGCGCCTCGGGCACCGCCGCGGTTCCCCCCATCGGATACCACACGCCCTCGTGCGACTGCATATGGGCAATGCCGCACAAGACCGCGGGAGACTGCTCCGGACAGGACCCGACGTACTGCGTAAAGTGATCCAGCATCTGGGCGACCTGGGGATCCGAAACGTACGAGCGCAGCAACCCGGAGACGGTGCGTCCCATACGGATGTCCACGACGTCCTGCAGGGTTGCGGGCCGCGCCCCGTCCGCTGTCGAAAACATGTCCATGAGCCCGCCCACCGGCCTCCAGAAAAACACCTTGTGCGAGATGTCGGACTGCTTGCGGGAGAGCTTCAAAAACCGTTCGTAGCCGGAGCCGCTGTTGCTGCCCGGGGCAAACGACTCGATGCGGCGCGCCATGGCGGAGGATTCCTCCACCAAATCAAGGGTTTTTCCCCCCTCGAAAAAGCTGCGCCACTGAGGGTCGAGCCGCACCAGTTCGAGCTGGCTCTCGAGCGTGCGTCCCGCTTCAGAAAAGATGCGGCGCAGCACCGAGGGAACGGTCAAAATGGTGGGCCCCATGTCGAAACGATATCCGCGGTCTTGGTGCACCGCGGCTTTTCCTCCGAGCCATGCATTGGTTTAAAAAACAACGACCCGGTGACCGCGCGCGGCCAGCGTGCATGCGGCAGCGAGTCCCCCCAATCCGGCTCCAATGATCGCAACGGGCTTTGTGGAATTCTTCATGATGTGCTGTGTGGTGAGTTTCTAAAATCGACCGTGCGCACCCGGCCCCCTTGCGAGAGCGGTCCGCCCCGGAAAAATGCGCGCAAAACCATGCCAAGCAGCCCCGCAAGCGCGCGGCCCCGCGCGGCAAAACCGCCGCCATGCAAAACCTCGGCGACCGCCGCCAGCATTTCAACGGAGGGCATCGCTCCCGACAAATGCGCGGGAGCCGCATCCCGGCGGGTTTGAACGACCTTCGGACGGCTCATTTCCAGAAGCCCCTCCGGACCGCGCGTGCTTCCGAAGCCGCTGGCCCCCGCGCCTCCGAACGGAACACGGGGATCCGCAGTGGGTGCAATCACATCGTTGATCGTCACCGCGCCCGCCCGGAGGCGCACCGCGAGTGCATGCGCCGCTTTTTCATCGCGCGAAAACACCGAGGCACCCAGCGCGTATTCGCATTCCGCATCCAAACGCAGCGCCTCCTCGTCATTCTCAACGGAAACCACCACGAGCAGCGGAACAAAAAAGTCCCCATGGAAAAGCGCGGCGGTTTGAGCATCCGCCTCCAAAACCGCGGGAAGCAACACACGCTGACCGTCCGGAAAAAGGCCGCCGCACAAAAAGCGGGCTCCGCGCTGAGAGGCCGACTCAAAAAGATCCCGGAGGCGGACGGCGTCCCGCTCGGGCGCAAAATCGGGGGTTTGCGCCTCCAACAGTTCGCCCAATTCATGCCGGATTTGCGGTAGCAACGCTGCGTGCACGTAGGCGCGGCGGGGTGCGATGCAGGTGCGGCTTTGGTTGAAAAGCAGCCCGAAGCGCATGGCGCGCACCACGCGCTCCACGTCGGCATCCGCACGGACAAACAGGGCATCACAACCCGAGAGTTCCATGACCGCCGGAACCGCGCGGGCCGCCAGCGAGCGCAAGACGCGGAGGCCGGTGGAGTGGCTGCCGGTAAAGAGGAGTTTATCCACCGCGGCCTCGCTCAGGGCGCGGCCGAATGCATCGCTGTCCCCGAGCACCTGCACAAGACCGGTCGGGAACCCCGCGGCCTCCAGCACTTGAGCCAGGGCGCAGGCCACCGGTCCGCATCCAGGCGCAGGCTTCCACAAAACCGCGTTGCCCGCCACGAGCGCTTGGATCACCTGAACAGCCCCGAGATACAGCGGATAATTGCCCGGAGAAACCACCCCCACCACGCCGTACGGTTGGCGGAAAACCGTGGAATCCACGCGCCCCATCCAAAGCGGCGCGCTCCACCTTCCCAAACGCCTTTCCGAGAGCACCGAAGCCGCGTTTTTCTCCAAAAAGCGGCACGCTTCCAGCAGCGGCAGCAATTCCGAAACAAGTACCTCGCCCGGAGAATGCCCCGGCCCGGCGGCTAATCCGCTCAGGCGCCCCGCCTGCGCCGCCAAAAGTCCGCGCCATACGGCCACTTTCTCCAGCCTGACCCGGACCGGCACCGTCTGCCAACGGCTCTGGGATGCGCGCGCCGCCCCAAGTGCCTCTTGAACCGCCAATCTCTCCTTATCCCCATGGAGCAAGGGATTTCCGTCGGTCATACTCCCCCCTCCACAGTAGAATCCCCCTCTCCCACCTCCCTCATATTCCGGGATTCCCTCCGCCAGGAGCCGACGCCCCGCCGAAAGAGCTGTTCGCGGTCCCCCCGGACGCAAAGCACCCTCTCAACAGGGCGGCGGCTCGTGGCGGCACTAGAATCCCGGAATACGCGAAACATTAGAGACTCCTTTTCTAAAAAATCGAGCAATAAATTGGGATTTGCGGGGTTGTCTTAATCCGCCACGCGATTTTCTTGCGCCTCAGGCGAACAACTACACTCCCGAGGCCACGCGTGCGGCAGCTTGCCAGTCGTTCAGAAGCGGTTCTCCCGAGGAATTTAAATCCGGAGTTGAAGCGGTCCGCCCC
>JBILWF010000549.1:0-2974 GCA_044370075.1 Chthoniobacteraceae bacterium
GTGGCAGTCATGAAAATCGGCAAACGCCTGCCCATGGTCCTCGAGGTGCTCGCCGAGTTGGATTTGCTAGACCACAGCCACCTCGGCAGCCACGTCGGAATGCCGCATGAACAAATTCGCTCCGGTCTTCGCGGGCTGGATTCGGAGGATTCGCTCGGCTATCTGTCCACCCTGCTAGTCCGCAATCCTGCGGCTTCTCTTGAATGAAAGTTTTCTTTATTGGCGCGGGCCCCGGCGCCCCGGATCTGATCACCGTGCGGGGAGCAAAAATTCTCTCCGAATCTCCCGTCGTGCTCTATGCAGGATCGCTGGTAAGCGCCCAGATGCTCATCCACTGCCGGGCGGACGCGCGCATTCTGGACTCCGCGTCGCTGAATCTCGACCAGCAGGTTGCCGAGTACATCCGGGCGCGGGATCTGGGTCTGGATGTGGCCCGGTTGCACTCGGGCGACCCGGCCATCTACGGTGCCGTGGCGGAGCAAATGCGGGAGTTGGACCGACTGGGCATTCTGTATGAAGTCGTGCCCGGGGTTTCCTCTTTCACGGCGGCAGCAGCGGTTTTGAATGCGTCACTGACCCGCCCCGAGGTGTCCCAAAGCATTCTGATCACGCGCACCGAAGGCCGCGCTTCCTCGGTGCCTGAAGGCGAATCGTTGGCAGCCCTCGCGGAACACCGCGCGACAATGGCAATTTTCCTCTCGGGAGCCTCGCTGCCAAAAACCGTCGAGCAGCTGCTCACCGCCTACCCGCCCGAAACGCCAGCGGCTCTCGTGTGCAAGGCAAGCTGGCCACAGGAAAAGCTGCACGTTTCCCGTCTCGGGACGATTCTGGATGAAATACGCCCCTCGGAATGGATGCTATCCACGCTGTTACTGGTGGGCGAGGCATTGGGGAAGGATCCCGGGCTGCCGTCGAAACTGTACTCTGCGGAATACTCCCACCGATTTCGCAAGGCGAGCCGCGGAAATCCCCTCCAATTCCCTCCGCAGGAGACCGTCGATGGTCGCTGCGAGATTTGAACGTGGGCGCTTTAAACGCGGCAATACACCACGCATGAAAACCGGCATCTGGATTGTGCGACCGGGCGCTCTGGAAGCAGGTCGTCTGCTGGCGGAAACTCTTAACGCCGAAATTTTTGGCGCACTTCCGGGAACCCCGGAAAAGGCGGGTGCGCGGGATCCGTTTCAACGCGCTTTTCGGACGCTAGACCGGTGGGTTCTTGTCATGGCCGCTGGAATTGCGACGCGATATCTGGCGGGGATGCCCGTGAGCAAGCACACGGATCCCGCGGTAGTCGTAGTGGACGAAGCGCTGCGGTTTGCAATGCCGCTACTTGGGGGACACGAGGCGGGAGCTAATGCACTGGCATACGAAATAGCACGTTCCACCGGCGCCGTGCCCGTCATCAGTACGGCCACGGAAGCGCTCAAACCGCTGACCCTGGGCATTGGCTGCCGCAAGGGCATTCCGGCACGCTCTATCCAAAGCGCGGTGGAAGACGCCCTCCGCGACACGTCATTCTCCATCGCACAAATCCGCGAGGCGGCCACCGTCGACAAGAAAGCCGCCGAGGCCGGCCTGCTCGAATGGCTGGATCAAAATGCCATACCCCTGCGCATTTTCTCCACCGCCCAACTCGCGGAGCGTCCGCTGACCGCAACCCCCTCCCAATGGGTGCGCCGCCAACTCGGGCTTGCCGGAGTGTGCGAACCCTGCGCCCTGCTCGCCTCGGTGCGCGGAAAACTCGTCGTCCCAAAAAAATCCCTGCGCGGTGTCAGCGTGGCCCTCGTGGCTGATGAAACCCCCGCACGTCCCCTTGAGAGCCAATGAACCCCAACCGCGGTCAGCTTCACTTGGTTTCTGTAGGCCCCGGCTCCCGAGAACTCATCGTTCCACTCGCGCGGCAGGCCCTCGAGCAAAGCGACGTGATCGTCGGCTATGATCTGTATTTGAACTGGATCCGCCCGTGGATCGAAAGCAAGGAACAGCACACCCTTCCCCTCACCCAGGAACGGGAGCGGGCAGCGCTGGCTGTTTCGCTGGCCCGGGAAGGACGCCGGGTCAGTCTGGTGTCGAGCGGAGACATCGGCGTGTACGCGATGGCTCCCCTCGCCCTTGAGTTGCTCCGGCCCGAGGAACCGTTCGATGTACAGATCGTCCCGGGAATCACCGCGGCCCAAAGCTGCGCATCCCTGCTGGGAGCGCCTTTGGGCCACGATTTTGCGACCCTCTCGCTCTCCGATTTGCTCTGCCCGTGGGCGTGGATTGAACACCGCTCCACGCAGTTGGCCCGGGCCGACCTCGCCGTGGTGCTCTACAACGTCCAGAGCAAGGCGCGCCAAGACGGAGTATACCGCGTTCTGGACCAATTTCTTGCACACCGGCCCGCGCACACGTGGTGCGGCGTTGTCCGCAACGCCTACCGGGATGACGCCTCCGCGACCATTTGCACGCTATCCGAACTGCGCGAAAGCTCTTTTGACATGCTCACCACCCTCATTGTGGGCACGCGTTTCACCCGGCGCACGGGCCGCTTTTTGTACGCGCCCCGCGGCTACCTCGGGTGGACACCGGAACTCTCCGCACCCGAGGGCGCGGTCTGGGTTTTCAGCGGCACGCGAGACGGAAATGCCGTGGCGCATGCGCTCAAAGAATCGCGAATCCCGGTCGTGGTGTCTGTCGCATCCGAGCACGGCAGGGAAGCGGCAGCCGCGCAGGCGCCGGGGGCAACAATTCTCGCGGGACGAATCGGCCGCGAAGCACGACGTGCGCTTTTAGAAAAACACCGTCCCCTGGCGGTTGTGGATGCAACACATCCATTCGCCACCCAAATCAGCCCACAACTTCAGGAACTGTGCGGACCGCTTGGCATTCCCTACCTCCGGTACGAACGACCGGGCACCGTGGAAGCTCAAGAACCAGACCGAACCGTCTTGCCCGTAGACACGATGGAAGCTGCCGCCGGGACGGCAAT
>JBILWF010000551.1:0-2964 GCA_044370075.1 Chthoniobacteraceae bacterium
AGACCACCGCGGGTTTGAGAAGCCCGCGCATGAGGGTGCTCTTTCCCGAACCCGAAATGCCTGAAAGGACCGTGAGCCGCCCGAGGGGGATGCGCAACCGGACGTTGCGCACGTTGTGCAGCGTGGCTTCCGAGAGCTCCAACCACCGGGGTTCTTCCGTCCCGGAAGCATTCACGCCGGCGCGGCGGCTGCGCTTGGGTTTGGCAACCACGGGCCGCCGGGAACCGCGCATGGGATGCTGCAGCGGGGACCGCAGGCAACTGCCGGTTGCGGAGGCCGGTGTGTTGCGAATGTCCTCGAGGGAACCCTGCGCGATGATCTCCCCGCCGTGCCGACCCGCCCCCGGACCGAGATCGATAATGTGATCCGCCCGGTGCAGCGTGTCCTCGTCGTGTTCAACCACCAGCAGTGCATTGCCCTTGGCCTTGAGCGCCGCAAGCGTGTCCAGCAGCGCCGTGTTGTCGCGGGGATGCAAACCGATGGTGGGTTCGTCCAAAACGTACAAGACCCCGCGCAAGTTTGACCCCAGCTGCGCCGCCAGCCGGATGCGCTGGGATTCGCCGCCGGAAAGCGTTTTGGCAGAGCGGTTCAAATGCAGGTAGCCCAGGCCCACCTTCTCCAAAAAGCGGAGCCGCTGCGTAATTTCCGGAAGGATGTCGGTCGCGATTTCTTGCGCGGTCCCGCTCAATTGCAGACCTTCCACCCACCGCATGGCCTCCACCGCCGTGTGCCCCACAACCCGCGTAATCGGCGTGTCCGCCACGCGCACGGCACGCGCCACCGAATTCAGGCGCGCACCTGTGCACGCGGGACAGGCGGCGGCCTCCCCGGCTGAGAGCATTTCGCTTTGGCGTTCATGATCCAGTTCCACCTCCAGCTGGGATTCGAGACGCGGATTTTCCTGCCGCCGCCACACCTCGCCAAACCCCGTGCATGTGTGGCACCACCCGTGCGGGCTGTTGAAGGAAAACAAACGGGGATCGAGCTCTTCAAACGCCTGATTGCAGGCGGGACAGCTCCGCTGCGTACTCAGCACCGTCTTCCGGTTTTTGGCATTGAGCAGCACCGCCGTACCCTTTCCCACCTCCAGCGCCCGGGTGACCGCGTCGCGCAACTGCCGGCTGGATTCAGGCGTCTGCGCGGGCAGGTGGTCGATCAAAATTTCGAGTGTGTGCTCGCGGAAACGGTCCAGCTTGGGAAAATCCGCGGCCTGCTCCCATTTGCCGTCCACGAGCAGCTCGCGAAATCCGTTTTTAAGGGCCCATGTCGCGACTTCGGTGTGGAAACCCTTCCGCGCCTTGATCACGGGGGCAAGGACCCGGACCGCCCCCGCGCGACAAAGCTCGGCGGTCTTGCGCAGATTTTCCGCAATCGTACGGGGTTCCACAGCCACGCCGCAATCGGGGCAGTGTTGGACGCCCACCTTGGCAAAAAGCAGCCGCAGAAAATGATAGACCTCGGTGACCGTCGCGACCGTGGACTTTCCCCCGCCGCGCGTGATTCGCTGCTCGATGGCCACGGTCGGGGGAAGCCCGGCAATGCGGTCCACGTCGGGCCTCTCCAGCTGGGTCACGAACTGTCGCGCATACGGCGACATGCTGTCCAAAAAACGGCGCTGTCCCTCGGCAAACAAAAGGTCAAACGCAAAGGTGGATTTGCCCGAGCCGCTCAGCCCGGTGACCACGCAAAAACTGTCGGGCGGGATGTGTGTCGCCACGTTTTTGAGGTTGTGATGCCTCGCGCCCACAATCTCGATTCCCGCGGGGGCGTCGCTGTTTAAAAAAGGCGTCTCCGCTTTTTGGAAACCGCGTTTTTGAGCCAGAAAACGGCCCGTGTGGGAGTCCTTACACCGAGCCACGTCTTCGGGAGTTCCACAAGCCACGAGGCGTCCACCGTGGGAACCGGCTTCGGGGCCGAGGTCGATGAGATAGTCGCAGGCCCTCAACACATCGAGGTTGTGTTCAATGAGCAGCACCGAATGGCCCTCCTCCACCATGCGGTGCAGCGCGGCAACCAGCAGGCGGATGTCATCCATGTGCAGGCCGGTGGTGGGTTCGTCGAGAATGAGCAGGGCATTGGCCTCGGAGCGGTGCATGAGCCGTTCCGCCAGCTTCAGGCGCTGGGACTCTCCACCGGAAAGACCGTTTAGAGGCTGGCCAAGACGCAGGTACGAAAGCCCCAGCTCCCCGAGCGTTTGCAGGGCCGGTGCCGCCTCCGGAATTCCGTTTTGCTGCGCAAAAACAAGCGCCTCGGAAACCGTCAAACCGAGCACTTCATCGATGGAAAGTCCCCCGAACCGGATCTGGCGCACGTGCGGTTGAAAACGGCGCCCCTCGCATTCGGGACACCGCACAAACACGTCACTTAAAAATTGCATCTCAATTTTTTCAAAGCCACTGCCCCCGCAGCGTTCACATCGCCCGTTTCCCGTGTTGAAGGAAAAAGCACCGGCGGTCAGACCCGCCGCGCGCGCGGCATCGGTTGCCGCAAAACGGCTGCGGATGGCATCAAAAATTCCCAGATACAGTGCCGGGCTGGAGCGCGGTGTTCGCGAAAGCGGGGACTGATCCACCAATACCACCGATCCGATTTTTTCGGCACCCTGCACGGACCTGCACAGCCCGGGCGCCTCCTCCTCCTCCACACCCTTGGCGCGCGCCAGATGGCGGTAGAGAACCTGGTGCACGAGGGTGCTTTTTCCGGAACCTGAAACCCCCGTCACCCCTGCCAGAACGCCGAGGGGAAAATCCACGGTCAGATTTTGAAGGTTGTGCGCGGTGGCTTCCTCAACGCGAAGCCACGCGCGCGGAGTCCTTCTTTTTTTCGGAACCGGAATGGTGCGGGTGCCCCGCAGGTATTCGCCAGTAAGGGTTTCGACTTGTCCCGAGAGAACGGGCTCTAGTGGCCCCGAGTGCAGGAGTTGGCCGCCGCCCTCGCCGCGACCGGGTCCGATTTCAACCAAGT
>JBILWF010000689.1:0-2963 GCA_044370075.1 Chthoniobacteraceae bacterium
GCGCTGTCCCTCACGACGATGGCGTGCGAAGAGCGCGCGCCGCAGGCGTCCTCGGCGCCTGAGACCCGCGCGGACGCGGCGCCCGCGCAGTGGGACGCTCAGGCCCCCGCAGCAGACGCGCTGCCCCCTGCGCCGGACGCCCTCGCGGACTTCGCGCTGACGCCTCCGCCGCCGAGGCTCGCGCGGCTCACGCGCCTACAATATCGCAACGCGGTGCACGACCTCTTCGGCGCGGACGTGACCCCACCGAGCACGCTCGAGCCGGACGCGCAGGCAGACGGACTCTTCGCCGTAGGCGCGTCCGTCTCGAGCCTGTCGCCGCGCGGGGTAGAGCAGTCCATCGACGCCGCGCGCGGCCTGGCGCGTGAGCTGACCGCGACGCCGGAGCGCCGCGCCCGCCTGTTCGGCTGCGCGGTCGTAGACGACGCCTGCGTCACGGCGGCGGTCGACGCTTGGGGCCCCAGAATCTGGCGGCGCCCACTCTCGGCCGATGAGCGAGCCGAGCTATTGGCGCTGAGCGCTCAGACTTCGGCCGCGCTCGGGGGTCCGGGCGACGCGCTCGAGGCGGTGCTCGCGCGCCTGCTGCAGTCGCCGTTCTTTCTCTACCGAGTGGAGCTCGGGGAGCCTGATCCGGCGCGGCCTGGAGAGCGGCGCTTGAGTGCGCACGAGCTCGCGGCGCGCCTCGCATCGTTCCTGTGGAACAGCGTGCCCGATGAAGCCTTGCGGGCCGCCGCCGACGCCGGCGCGCTGCACACACCGGAGCGGCTCGACGTAGAGATCGAGCGGATGATGCGGGCGCCGCGGCTCCGAGACGCGGTGCGCAACTTCTTCGCGGAGTGGCTCGACCTGTACGCGCTGGACGCGCTGAACAAAGACCCGAACATCTTTCGGCATGCGTCCGCCGAGCTGGGCGCCGCGGCGCGCGAAGAGACGCTGCGGTTGGCCGAGCACGTGGTCTTCGAGCGCGACGCGGATGTGCGCGAGCTGCTGACGTCGCGGACGACGTTCATCGATCGGCGCCTGGCCGCGATCTACAACGTGCCGGCCACGGTCGACGAGGGCTTTGGCCGTGTGGAGCTCCCGACGACTGGACCACGCGCCGGCTTCTTGGGGCAGGTCGCGTTCTTGGCGCACAACGCGCATCCGACGTCGACGTCTGCGACCCTGCGCGGCATCTTCGTGCGCGAGCGGCTGCTGTGTCAGTCCATGCCGCCGCCGCCCACGAACCTGAACACAGCCATTCCCGAGCCGACCGAGGCGGCCCGCACGCTCAAAGAGCGGCTGCAGCGCCACATGGAGGACGACCTCTGCGCGGGCTGTCACGCGCTGACGGACCCGATCGGGTTTGGCTTCGAGCAGTTTGACGGGATAGGCCGCTGGCGGCTCGAGGAGAACGGCGCGCGCATCGACGCCTCGGGTGAGCTTGACGAGGTGCGCTTTGCGGACCCCGCTCAGCTCACCCGCGCGATCGCCGACCATCCGGCGTTCGCGGGCTGCGTGACGCGGACGCTCTTCGCTTATGCGACCGGCGGGACGCCGAGCGGCGGGCAGCAGGCGCAGCTCGACGCGCTGACCGCCCAGTTCACGGCGCGCGGTCGGCGGCTGCTGCCGCTCGTCGGCGCTGTCGCGCGGAGCCCGGGCTTTCGGCGGGTCGCCCCCATCGATGGAGGTGCGCCATGAAGCGACTGTCACGGCGCGCGCTCCTGCGCGGGGTCATCGGCGGCGCGGCCGTGAGCGTCGCGCTGCCCTGGCTCGAAGCCATGAGCGGCAAGGGCGCGCGCGCTCAACAAGGCGGCTCCGGATTCCCCAAGCGTTTCGGGATCTTCTGCTGGGGCAACGGCGTGATCCCGATCCGCTGGAATCCACTCACCGAGGGCGCGGACTTCCAGCTCTCGGAGCAGCTGCAGCCGCTCGCGGCGCACAAGCGCAAGCTGTGCGTGGTCAGCGGGACGCGGGTGCTCGTGCCCAACATCGAGCCGCACTTCGCCACTGCCGCGGGGGCGCTCTCCGGTCGCCCGATCACCAAGGTCGGCAACGACTGGACGTTCAGCGGGCCGACCATCGACCAGGTCCTGGCCCGGGCGGTGGGCGGCGAGACGCGGTTCGCGTCGATCGAGACGGGCGTCGTAGGCGGCGACGGCCTCTCGTACAACGGCCCCAACAGCGTGAACCCACCGGAGACGTCGCCGCGCGCGCTCTTCGACCGCCTGTTTGGCGCCGGCTTTCGGCTGCCGGGCGCCAGCGGCCAGGTGGACCCGGTTGTGCCGGTCCAACGCAGCGTGCTCGACGCCGTGATGGGCGACCTGGCTCGGATCCAAGCGCAGGTCAGCGCGAGCGACCGACAGCGGCTCGAGCAGCACCTCGAGGGCGTGCGCGCGTTGGAGCGCCGCCTCGCGCGGCTCGAAGATGACCCGCCGAACTTGGCGGCCTGCCAGCTGCCGAACACCCCGCTCGACGACTACCCGGACGTCGAAGGCCGACCCCAGATCGCGGAGCGCAACAAGGCCATGGCAGAGCTGCTCGCGATGGCGCTCGCGTGTGACCAGACCCGCGTCTTCAGCCACTTTCTGACTCGGCCCGTGAACAACGTGCTCTTCCCCGGCGCGCCCGCAGGGCATCACCAGCTCACGCACGATGAGGTCGGGGACCTGCAGCCGAACGTGCACGCGATCGTCTTGCAGTGCGTGACTGCCTTTGGAGAGCTGCTCACCGCGCTTGACGCGATCCCCGAGGGCGACGGCACGGTCCTCGACCACTCGCTGATCTACGGGACGACCGACGTCTCATGGGGCAAAATCCACAGCCCCGACGACTTCCCGATCGTGCTCGCGGGTGGCTCGGACGGCGCGCTCAAGCGCGACTTTCACTACCGCTCGAGCTCGGGTGAGAGCACGAGCAAGGTGCTGCTCTCGATCTGTCGTGCGATGGGCCTCGACCTGCCGAGCTTTGGCGCGGACGAGGGG
>JBILWF010000552.1:0-2962 GCA_044370075.1 Chthoniobacteraceae bacterium
GGGGCCAAGCTTTCACCGGGATGATTCTGTGAAGATTGCGCAGGGGGTCAATCTGGCAGGCAGAGATGTTTCGTGACGCTCGGCCCCGAGTGAAGGCGGGCTGCAAAAGCGGGTGTATTTCCGGCCAAAACCGGCGCGTAAAAAGGTGGAGGGCAACGCCGTCCGTGCGTGATCCGTGCCATGAAGACACTCACGCGCCGTACAAATCACGGCCTGTTTGATCACATGTCTGGAGTAGATCACTGTCGGGTTTTTTCAGAGCTTGGAGGCGCATTCATTTTCTCCGGATGAAATCTGCCGACCCGGAACGTCCGCAAAGCGCTGACGAGTTCCCGCGGGTGGCGCATCTTCATGAATCCGCGCCTCCGGCCTCTGTCTGCGTTGACGCTCCAGCGCGGGGCAACGCAATCCGCATGCGCACAATTTCTCAAATTGCACGGACCTGCGAACTGGCTGCAGGATCCCGGGCTTCCTGTTCCCATCACCCCTGAGCACATGAGTCTCCACCGTCTTTCCCACGGCATTCTCCAAATCACAAAATGGCCCGTTGCGCTTGCTGCCGTCGTGCTGCTTCCCGCCTGTGTTTGGGCTCTTTGCCGCGAAGTTTCGTTCTCCCTGCAGTCGCTGGCATGGGTGTTTGCGGGAGCAACCGCCTACACGGCTGTGTGGTACTTCGTGATACGCAAGTGGACGGTGGATTGGCTGAGTACCTTTGAGCACGAAATCACGCACTGTATTTTTGCGTGGCTGACTGGCAACTGGGTAACCGGACTCAAAGTAACTCTCAGGCAGGGAGGGCACATGACTTATGTCGGAAGTCCGAACTGGTTAATGACTCTCGCACCGTATTTTTTTCCGACCGTGACGGTTATTTTGCTCCTGCTTGCGCCGTACTTCTCTTTCCTCTCCGGAATCAAGGGGCAGTTTCTAATCGGACTCAGTCTGGCGTACCATCTCACCTCCACGTGGACAGAAACCCACCACGCTCAAACGGACCTCCAGAAGGCGGGCTTTCTGTTTTGCTGGATGTTTTTACCCGCGGCGAATGTAGCAGGTCTGGGTATGGTTTTTGCCGCCGCGCGCGCCGGATGGCCCGGAGTGCAGCAGTGGGTGCAATGGGTTCAGATCTCCCCGTGGTTGCCGAAAGGGCTCGGGAGCTGAGCGCCTCACCCCGCTGACTTCTCCACTGCCCTAAACCAACCTGTGCGAGGCACCGCCCCGGTGGGGCAGGTCCATCGCAGCCCATTACCATGCCATGGAGTGCTCCAGATCAACCCGCCATGGCTCCCACTGCACGCACGATTCCCGCGGGAATTTGATCCAGCGGAAGAATGCGGTCGACCACGCCCAATTGCACCGCGGCGCGGGGCATGCCGTACACCACGCACGTGTCCTCATGCTCCGCAAGGGTGGTTCCTCCGGCCGCCTTGATTGCCTGCATTCCCAGAGCACCGTCCGAGCCCATCCCCGTGAGCAACGCAGCCACCAAACGGGAACCCGCGGCTTCCGCGGCTGATCGGAAAAGCACGTCCACGGCCGGACGACAATAGTGAACCGGCGGCGTCTTGGTCAGGCGCGTTTTGTATCCCAGCAGCGTCCTCACGATGGTGAGGTGAAAATCCCCCGGTGCAATCACGCACAGACCTGGATGCAGTTCTTCGTTGTCTCCCGCCTCACGCACCTCATAGCCGCACATTTCGTTGATGCGGTTTGCGACTGCCTTGGAAAAGAAGGGTGGAATATGCTGCGCCACCGCAATCGGTGGCATTTGCGCGGGGAGGCTTGGAAGGACGAAACGCAGCGCCTCCACGCCTCCTGTGGACGAGCCGATCACAACAAGGCGTCGGTCGCCTCCCGAGGAGTCACCGCTCGGGGCCGTTTTGGGCGGCAGTCCGCCAGGAACGGGCGCGCTTCTGGGTGAGGGCACCGGCGCACCGGCTGCGGGAGCAGCTCTCGGCGGAATGGAGCCGGGCGTGGACGGTCTGAGCGCGGGCGCTGCGGGGGGAGTGTACGCAACCGGTGCCGGAGCCAGCGGTGTGTTCACACGGCGTGCGCGCGCCGCGGCTTTGACGTGAAAGGCCAGTTTGTGCGCGAGATTGCCGATGGACATCGATCCATCGGGTTTTGCGAGCACGTCGCGCGCCCCGGCCTCCATCGCGGCAAGGGCCATCGCCGATCCCTGCTGGGTTAGCGAACTGACCACCACCACTGGAATCATGGGTTTCTGCTGTTGGAGTATTTTCAGGAAGGTCAGCCCGTCCATGCGCGGCATTTCCATGTCCAGCGTGAGGACATCCGGAAGCAGCTTGGGCATTTTCTCTTGTGCAACGAGGGGATCGTTGGCCGTGCCAACCACTTCAATCTCTGGATCCAATGCCAGTGCGTCGGAAATGGCGCGCCGGACAAGCGCCGAGTCATCGACGATTAGCACTTTAATTTTTGCACTCATGGCGTGGGATTTTTGGGGGGGAAGGAGGGCGCGGGGTGTTACTTTGGTTTCAAGAAAATGCCCTGTCCGAGCGATCGAAGCCGGTGGTTCATTCCCATAAGACTTTCGGAATGCCCAACAAAAAGATAACCCCCGGGCCCCAGTTGCTGGCTCAAACGACGGATCAACTCGGCCTGGGAGGGGGCGTCAAAGTAGATCAATACATTCCGGCAGAAAATCATGTGCTGTTCCTCAGGAACTGGATAGGAGCTCTGGAAAAGATTGACGCGTCTGAACTTCACCCGCGTGCGCAGTTCGCTTTTCACCCGGCACTGCCCTGCAAAGCGTCCCGATCCTTTTTGAAAATAGCGGCGCAAAAGCTCCGTGGAGGGCAGTTCCATACGCTCCTCGCCGTAGATCGCCTGCTGGCCCCGTTCCAGCATACGCGAGGAAATGTCCGTGCCATAAGTCTCCCAGCGCAGCGGCCCGTGTTGCCGGTGAAACTCCTCAAACACGATCGCCAGCGTGTAGACT
>JBILWF010000553.1:0-2961 GCA_044370075.1 Chthoniobacteraceae bacterium
AATCTTCAACACGGATCAGGGCGGGCACATGACCGGCGAGGCGGGTATCCAAACGCGGAAAAAAAGCGGGTTTGCCACGTTCCCGCATGGAACCGCGCGGTCGCCCGGGGAACATGTCCCGCTCTCGCATGCGCGCTGCGGGCGGTCCCTCCCAAAAGGCGGACACCAGCGCGCTCTCAAGGGCTAAAAACGAAGCATGCTCGTCGCCTCTCCGGATGTCTCTTGCCGCTCTCGATTCCGTTGCCGAGAGTGCTTTGATGGAATCTTTTTTTCGCGGACTCGGCCAAAGGGTTCTGGAGCGCTGGAACGCCGCCAATTTTTCCCCAACCCTCTTTCCCGAAATCGCCTTCCACGCACTCGAAGAAACCCCTCCCTCCGCCCACGTCGATGCTTCCGAACTAATCGGCGAATTTCTGCTCGAGGACCATTTTCCTCCCCAGAGCCAGTCCGCATTCGGACAGCCGGAGCTGATTGTTTACGACCACCCGCGCTTTTACATCCAGATTCTGTTCTGGATGGACGGCACCACCGACATTCACCAGCACACCTTTTCCGGTGCTTTCCACGTGATGCAGGGCTCCAGCATCCACTCGCAATTTGCTTTTCAGAACCGGCTCCCCGTATCAACCCACCTCCACCTCGGAGATTTGCGCATGACAAGCACTGCGCTGCTCGAAACCGGGCATACCGAGCGCATTCTCTCCGGCCCCGGCTTCATCCACGCGTTGTTTCATCTTGAAACTCCCTCGATCACGGTCGTCCTGCGCTCCCACACCGATCCGGGTTCTGGCCCCCAGTTCACCTACCTGCCCCCCCACGTGGCCCTTGACCCTTTCCTGAGTGATTCGCTCACCCACCGCCGCAAGGAGCTCCTCGACGTGCTCGAGTCCCTCGAGGAACCGTCTTACGCGCCGCTGGTCCGCGCAATGCTAGCCAAACTCGATTTTGAACGCGGCTTTTTCATCCTCCAAAATGGGAGATCTGCCCTTCTTGACCAAGGAGCGTGGGAGGAGGCGCTCAACGTCTTTAAACAGAAACACGGCCCCCTCGCCGCGGGTGTCCCCGCCACACTCGACGAAATCGTCCGGCGCGACGCCCTCGTCGCCTTACGCAGACAGATTGAAGACGTCGACCACCGCTTTTTCCTCGCACTGCTCTTGAATGTGCCGACGCGCGACGCCCTCCTCGGCCTCGTGCAACAAAAGCTGGAAAGCGATCCCATCCCTGTGCTGCTGGATTGGGCCGAGGAACTGCTGAGTTACTCTGAGAATGGAGCCTCGATTTTGGACTTTAGCCTCCCCGATGGACTCGACATTCCGCTTGAGGAGCAGGGCGCCCTTCTGTTGGAAGTTCTCCACTACTTTCTGGAAGAAGGGCGAGATTCCCGGCGGAGCCTTTCTTTTCGTTCCAGCCCGGCAGTTTGTGCGGGCGACTTGAACGGATGGCGTTCGGCCTTGGTCCGTTCCGGTCTGCGGCCACTGGCGTGCTGAGGAGCGGCGGGCCGTTTGGAATGCCCGACTGGCCTCCGTTTGGGGGCGACTTCTGATTCGGGGTCGGGTTTCGGCTTGGGCAGCAGGCTGCCCACATAGATCCGGTGTACTGCGCGCCTTGCCGTGGGGTGAGCCTTGGCTTCATGGCTTTGTACGTGAAATCCAGCCTGGCCCAGCCGCTGGACAAAGAGCGGCTCCTCACCCGCCGACCAGTATGCCACTAACCCGTTGGGAGCCAGCGCCCGGCCCACGGCCCGAAATCCTGACCGCTCGTAAAGGCGCGCATTTTTGACCTGCACCCAGGAAGCCGGCGTGTGATCCACATCCAGAAGAATTGCATCATAACGGGCCTCGCCCGAAGCCCCGCGCAGAACCTGAAACACATCCTCAACAAGCACCTCCACCCGGGGGTCGTCGAGCAGCGCACCGTTCACATTCCCCAGCAACTCGCGATTCCACTGCACCACCTCGGGTAACAGTTCCGAAACGCGCACCACCGCATTTTTGCCGACCATTTCCAAGACCCGCTTGAGCGTAAATCCCAACCCCAACCCTCCAATCAACACCCGCGGTGACACAACCTTGCCCAAATGCCGACACCCCAGTTCAGCCAGTCGCAACTCGGATACGGTCGCGATGGTGCTCATCAACTGGCGGCCATTGTGTTTGATGTAATGCTCCCCGTCGTGTTCGTGCAACGTGATGAGGGATCCATCCGGAGAGCGAACCTGCGCGAGGGTTTTAAAGGGCTTCATGCGTGCACACCTCTAGGCGCGAATACTCCAAAAGGCGAGAAACGCCTCCCCCCTCTCCTTGTTCTATGGGCGACCGATGGCTCGCACCAAGCAAAGGTCGGGTCCCCATCATCGCAGACTAATGAGACATTCCAGGGTGCCAGAATCCCGCGCCGGGCAAGCTGCTCCTTCGCGGCATGGAAAAGAAATGCCTCGTCGATTATCAGCGCGGTGGGCGCGGTGACCCGAACAGTTCGTCGAGTATCCGGCGCTGGATAAGGTCATCAGGTTTCTTTGGGAACAGCGGGCGGGCGCCTACTGCATGGTCCTCCGGCGCCTCTGAGCCCGGATTTCCTTTGAGCGGGCTGTGGACCGCCCACGATCACAAATACCCGCGCGCTTGAATTGGGGGCCTGCCATGGAGGGATTGTGCCAAGCCCTGCCAGAGGTGAGCAGGCCGGAGGAACACGGACTGAGAGAATTATTTGAGGCATGCGTGGAAGCGCTCTCACCTGTCCGGCGCAGAACGTGCCCTTGATTTTCGTTTTGCGGCAGGAGCGTACGCGGGGTTTCTCCCTGATTGTGGCGGAGACTGTACGTGTCACCGCGAAACGCGCGGGCACGCTGCTCTCCATCCCTCCGGGAGACCTTCCACCCAAAACGCTGCGAGCAGCGATTTCCCGCGCATTGATCACTGGGTGAGCAGCTCGACAATCCTTACCTCGCCCCCCGGAACC
>JBILWF010000554.1:0-2960 GCA_044370075.1 Chthoniobacteraceae bacterium
TTCCCATGCGACTCCACCCCTTCGCGTGGCGCGCCCTCGGGCCAGGCCTCCTGTCGGCATCCGCACAAACTCCGCAGCCCACGGCCGAACAAATCGCCTTTTTTGAAAACAAAATCCGCCCCCTTCTTGCGCAGGAGTGTCAGGAATGCCACTCGGCGGCGAAGGGCAAAACCAAGGGCAGCCTCAATCTGGACAACCGCGAAGACATGCGGCGCGGCGGCCAGAGCGGTGTGGTGTTGGTTCCAGGACAGCCCGAGGAAAGCCCTTTGATTGCCGCGGTCGAGGGCCGCGGAGACAACCCCATGCCCCCCAAAAAGCATCTCTCCGCGGGGCAGATCGCCGCGCTTAAACAGTGGATCGCCATGGGAGCGCCCGAACCCCGGGAAAAAGAGGCCCGCGCGGCGCGTCCCTCCCTCGATCACTGGGCGTTCAAGCCGCTGACGCAGCCTCCTGCGGTGCCCGCGGTGCGCGACCGGGGGTGGGTTCGCAATGAAGTGGACGCCTTTGTGCTGGCGCGTTTGGAGGCGCAGGGCATGAGTCCCGCCCCGCTGCCGGAGAGCGGCACGCCGGAGGAGGTGCGCCGGAAAAAAGAGGCCCTCCTACGGCGGGCTTTTTTCGATCTGGTGGGGCTGCCGCCAGCTCCGGAACACCTGCGTGCCTTTGTGGCGGACACTGCCCCGAACGCCTTTGAGAAGATGGTCGACAAGCTGCTCGAGAGCCCGCGCTACGGCGAGCGCTGGGCGCGCCACTGGATGGACACCGCGCGCTATTCGGACACGGGGGGCGTACCCGAGCGAGGCTTCGACCAGCGCTTCCCATACGCATGGGGTTACCGCGACTGGATCATCAAAGCGTGCAACGACGACATGCCCTACGACCAGTTCATCCTCAACCAACTGGCGGCCGACCAGCTTAACCCCAAGCCCAATCTGCACTGGGCGGCACTCGCCTTCCTGCCCATCGGCCAAAGCTCCTCCCAGCCCGACGAAATCATCAACGAACGCATCGACGCCATTGGACGCGGGTTTCTGGGCATGACCCTGGCCTGCGCCCGCTGTCACGACCACAAATTTGATCCCGTCACACAGGCCGACTACTACGCGCTGCACGGCGTGTTCAAAAGCACTACCCAGCCCGATGAAGGCCCCGTGATCTGGGGGGGCGATTCCAACTCCCCCAGATACCGGGCGTACCTTGCGGAACTCACCGCACAGCAAAATCATGCCTGGGCGGCCTACCTGCACATCGCCAAACGCGAAAATGCCCGCATGCGTCAAAAGGCCGCGGCTTACTTCCAGTGGGCGTTCGCCACGGAGAAGAAAATCGAAAGCGAGGCGGACCGCAAAGCCCTTGAAGCGCTCAAGATGCAGCTCAAGTTGGAGGGAGACGACACCTACTGGGTGCGCGGGGAATTCGCGCCGAATTTCAAATTCAACGGCCGCGATCCGGTGCTCGGACCGTTTGTGGCGCTGGCCCAGGGTAACGAGAAGTATTTCCACGAAATCCTTTCGGGGCGGCGTGCGGGCTACAACCCGCTTGTGCTGAGATTTTTCAAGGCTCAGAAAACGCTCCCCGCCGGTCCCGGGGAAACAGCGGCGTGCTTTGAGCGGTTCTGGCGGGAAACGCTCGAACCGGTGGCGGGAACCCCGGTGGACCCTCGTTGCACGGATTTTGAGTCCGAAATCCAATTGGGCAAGGGAGTCACCTCGCAGATCTGGCGATTGCGCGAAAAAGTGGCGGGACACGCGGATCTGCCGCTTATGGAGCTGGCGGTGTACCCGTACCGGTTGATTGCGCCGGGGCTGGCCCTGCGGGGCAACACGCATACGGAGGCGGAGGATTCCATCGAGTTGAAGCTGCTGGAGGAATGCCGCGGCCACGATGCGCGGGGCAGCGAACTGGAGCGCGTTGGCCGCATCAACGGGATCAACATGCTCAAGCTCACCAACCCGGCGCGCCCCATGCGTGCGATGGTTCTTGAGGATTTGCCCACGCCGGTGGATTCGCCGATTTATCCGCGGGGCAACCGGCCGGCCTCGGGAGATCCCGCGGCGAAGCGGTTGGTGGCGCGGCGGTTCCTGGAGGCGTTCAGTCCGGGGGGATCCAAGCCATTCCAGCGGGGTAGCGGACGGCTGGAACTCGCGCAGGCCATCGCCAGCAGGGAAAACCCGCTGACGGCGCGCGTAGCAGTCAACCGGGTGTGGATGTACCTGTTTGGCGAAGGGCTGGTGCGCACCCCGGACGACCTGGGAACCCGGGCCGGGGATCCCTCCCACCGGGAGCTGCTCGATTACTTGGCGTGGTGGTTCATGCAGGAGCAGCCTGGAAAGAAGGCGTGGTCCCTCAAGAGCCTCCACAAACGAATCCTGCTTTCGAGCACCTACCAGCAGGGCACGCTCAACCCGCGCATGAACGAGTATCAGAGAACGGATCCGGCAAATTTTCTACTCTGGCGCGCGAACATCCGGCGGCTCGACTTCGAGGCCTTCCGCGATGCGCTGCTGGTGATGGGGGGCATTCTGGACACCTCGCTGTACGGGCCACCCGTGAACTTGACGAGCGAGCCCTACTCGCGCCGCCGTTCCATTTACGGGTACATCGACCGGGCAAACGTGCCCGAACTGCTGATGCAGTTTGACTTTTCCAACCCGATGGAGCCCAACACCCGGAGGAGTTCGTCGATTGTGCCCCAGCAATCACTCTTCCTCATGAACAGCCCGTTCACCATCGATATCGTGCGGCGGATTCTGGAACGTGCGGAGATCAAAACGGCCGCCGCCAAGGGGCGGAAGGAGGATGTCATCCGCGCGGTGTACCAGGTGGTGTTTCAGCGAACCCCGAGTCAGCTTGAACTCCAAAAAGCGGAGCACTTTGTGCAAATTGAGAGCGCGAGGCAAAAAGAAGTCGAACAGGAGCAGATTCAGTCTCTCAAGGCCGCCCAGAAACGGGCGGAGGAAATT
>JBILWF010000555.1:0-2955 GCA_044370075.1 Chthoniobacteraceae bacterium
AGTGGTTTCGGCATGCCGATTCGGCACCGGTCCGGGTTTCTCGGGCTTACGCTTTCGGATCGTCGCAGTGCGGTCGATTTTTGCGTGATCTGGTTTATTTGGGATTCAACACGGACGAACACGACCGGTGCGTTTTTGACGGAATGATGGCCCATATTGCGGGGGCTGGGAGGTTGGTTTTGAACCGGCGTTGGGCGACGCCTCGCAGTTTGGCGGGTTATGAAACTGCTTCATATCCATTTTCAGATAAAGCATTTCCAGATTCCGAATGCGAGGCCTTGGAGGGTGTTTTGGAGAATCCTCGCGTGCGCCATGCTCCGAGAATTTTTTACACGAATACCGGAGCGGAGTATTGGGGGGGGGGACGGGTGGCGGCGCTGACGCATACGGACCCCGCGGGAAAGGAGGACCGCGATTTTCCTGTGAATGTGCGGTCCTATTTTTTCTCTGGCACCGCGCATGGTCCCGCCGGGTTTCCTCCGTCCGCACCGTCAAAAGGGTGGCTTCCGGGAAACCCTGTGAATCCGGGGCCCGTGATTATCGCGCTCCGTCACGCGATGCACCGTTGGGTCGCCGGAGGCGTGGAACCTCCCGAGAGCGTTTTCCCGCGCTTTTGCGACGGAACCCTCACGGGTATCCGTGATCTTCATTTTCCGACGGTCCCGGGAGTGCCTTCCCCCCGGGCCGTATCTGCGGGAGGACGGGTTGCGAATCCGATTTTTTCAGGAGGTGCGGGTGCGGGACGAGAATTGCCGCTGGTTGTGCCGAAGGTCGATGCGGACGGACTTGATTTGGGCGGGATTCGGATGCCGGAGGTGGCTGTTCCGTTGGGCACTGCACTCGGGTGGACATTTCGTCCCGAAAGCGCTGGTTCGCCTCATGAGCTTTATCTTCTTCGCGGGGCGTGGATCCCGTTTCCGCGAACCCGAGACGATCGGGCCCCTAAATCCGATTCCCGAGTCCCGATTGAAGACCGTTACGCAGGTCGGGAGACGTATCTTCAACGTATTGAAATGGCCGCTCGCGAACTGGTGGATCGAAGGCTCCTTCTTGAGGCGGACGTAGAGTCCCAAGTTCGTCTAGCGGGTGAGCGCTGGGATTGGGTGATGCGTGGGAACAGCCGCTAGGCGCGTTGCCGAGACTTGATGAAAGACGCGTCGCGGGTTGAGCATCCTTGATATGCAAAGTTCTGTTTTGTGTGTTGGGCTAATCCTTCTGCTTAGGGTCTGGGTGGCCGCGTTCGAACCCGCGGTAGCAAAGGACATTCCGTATTCGGCGACTAAGGACCGGTTGCGTGCGCTGGATGTTTATTCTCCCGCCGAAGGTGAAGGGTGCCCCGTGGTTTTATGGATTCACGGTGGGGGCTGGAAGACGGGGGACAAGGCAGGGTTGCAGCACAAACCGGCTGCGTTCGTCTCGCGGGGCTACGTTCTCGTATCCATCAACTACCGCGTGTTGCCCGATGTTTCTCTCAAAGAGATGATGGGGGATGTGGCGAATTCCCTGCGGTGGGTGCGTCACAACATTGCAAAGCACAGGGGCAATCCTGATTCTATTGTCGTCATCGGGCATTCTGCGGGAGCACATCTTGCGGCTCTGATTTCTACGGACGGGCGGTATTTGGCGGGTGCCGAAGTACCCATGACTTGCTTGAAGGGATGCGTTCCAATCGATGTATCCGCCTACGATATTCCAAAGCGCATCAAAGATTTAGACGACGGTATTTCAGTCAATTTTCGCTCCGTTTTTGGGACCGACGAAGCGAACCAGCGGGAGTTCTCTCCGATCTCCCATGTGAAGGAGGGGGCGGCAATTCCGCCATTTCTTCTTTTGCACGTGGCTTCGCGTGCGGATACCAAGGCGCAGGCTCACTGGTTTGCTGACGAACTTAAGCGGCGGGGATTTTCGGCAAGGGTGATTTCAGCGGAAGGGAAAACACATGGATCAATTGGGGGAGATTTAGGGCGGGATGGCGATATTCCCTCGGAGGAAGTGTGGAAGTTTCTAAAAGAGGTCTCCGCGAAATGAGGTGCGAGCGATGTCTGCGATACGCGGAGGCTCAACCACGCTGAGTTGCTCGTCGAAGGTCCTCCCAATGAGGGAGCGAGGCGTGGGTCCGTTACGGAAGGCTGTTCGGCCCGGCGTCAAAGGGGAGTCCGAATCGCGTGTTGCGGGCACCCCCGATGACGCCGCCACCGCGGACAACATTTTCGGTAACAAATGGCGCCGCCAGCGTCAGCCTTGAGCGCATGCGCTTCAATTTTCGAGCACGCGAAACACGTACAGGGCGGTGCCCGCGCTTTGGGGATTGTGTTCCCTCGAGAGTTTTATTCGGAGCACGTGGCGTCCGGCGGGAAGTTCGTCTTCGAGCATCAGGGCCCAGGCCAGATACAGCCCCTTGCTCCACCGCGTGAACGTGTCGATTTTCTTCACGGGCCCCCCATCGCAGGAAACCTCGAGGATGCCCGTGTCCGGACCGGCCCCGATGAGCAGTCCGGCGGCGGTGCCCTCGAAGGCTAACTCAAGTTCGGAGTCGGGCTCGTGCGCAACCAGCGCCTCGGAGTCCCGGGTGAGCAGCCCGTGGGTTTTGGCTTCCACGCCGGGTTTCCACGGGGTCATCCGTTCAAAACCGCGAATGCACCGGACGCTTTCAAGCTTTCCGAATCGGCCGCGGAAATAGCTCTGGGGGTCGAGAGGATTTGTGGGCAGGGGATGTTCGCGGACAGGGGCCTCGGGAGCCTTCCACGCAGTTTCCAGCATGCGCGAAATGCTGTTGGCATACAGCTCGTTGCCAAACTTTGAGGGATGAAGGCCCTTGAAGTCCTCCGCCCAGGTAAACTGGCCCGCCTGGATGCGTTCGGTGACCTCCCGCGCCAGATCCAGCGAGGGGTTTCCGTAGGCGACGGCAACTCTCTCGTGCAGCTGGATAACTTCCGGAATTCTGCCTGCGTTGTA
>JBILWF010000556.1:0-2953 GCA_044370075.1 Chthoniobacteraceae bacterium
AGTTATAAACGGCACCTGTCGCTGCCGTTCTCGCCCGGTCTCCCTTTCAGTCAAAGGGTCTGGTTTGTCGTTTACCCACCCGAACAGGAGCGCAGACTTCTCCTGCGTTTAAGCGACTTCGAGAGCTGTGCCCGCTCTGCAAATCTGCGCTGGTGCCGAGTCTCCCTGGAGAACGCTTTCACTCAGTGGATGGACTCCTTTGAGGAGGACGAACGCTCCGCCTATCTGCGCGATGTCGAACTCTCTGAGGACGCCGCCCAGCCGGGTTTCCGTGATTTTCTCACCAAACACATTTCCGTGCACCTCACCAGCATCCCAGAGCCGGAACGCGAGCGAACCGTGTTCGCGCTCACCGGTTTGATGGAACTTTACGACTTTCTCCATGTCTCCGAGGTGATCGAAGGGCTCGATCGCAATTTTCCCGGTATCTTAACGGTATTTTTCCCGGGGGAGCGCGAAGGTAACACCTACCGATTCCTTGGAGTTCGTGACGGTTGGGATTATCTCGCCGTCCCCATTTTGGCTGATTCCCACCCATGAAAAACCGCGCGCTTTTTCTCAAGGACCCCTTGAGTGTGACCCTCCGTAACGAGGGTGTTTCCAGCAATAACAACGACGACGCAGCCACGCTCGAGTACGAACTCTCCACATTCGTCTGCGACGGAGAGTATCAGCGGGGCCTCACCAAAATCCTGCAAGGTTTTCTCGACCGCATCGGCAAGGAACAAACGGGCGCCTGGGTAAGTGGCTTTTATGGCAGCGGCAAATCCCATCTCGTCAAAGTACTCCGCTTCCTCTTCATCGACCACAAGCTGCCCAGCGGCATTTCCTCGCGGCAGTCGTGTCCGCTTCCTCAGGATGTTCGGGACCTTCTGACTGAACTGACCACGCGCGGCGTTCAGTTCGGTGGATTGCACAGCGCTGGAGGCACGCTCAAAGCGGGGGCAGGGGATGTGCGCCTGCGGGTGCTTTCCATCGTATTCAAGTCTGCAGGACTTCCGGAAAAATTCACGCACGCAAGTTTCGTGATGGATCTCCGGGATGACGGCAAACTCGAAGCCGTCAGAAACAAACTGGTCGCCCTCGGAAAACACCTCGACGGACCGGGAGGCGAACTTGAAAAACTGTACGTTTCCAAGGCACTTCATGAGGCCTACTTGGAAGCCTATCCCCATTTGCAGTCCATGGAGGCCGTGGCCAAGGCTCTGCGCGAACAGTACCCGGCAAAAAGCGAGGAGATTTCCATCCAGGACATGGCCCACCACATCAAGCGGGCGCTCACGCGGAACGGACAGTTCCCCCTGACCGTGCTTGTTCTGGATGAGGTGCAGCAGTTCATCAACGACGACGCGAAGATCGCCAACGACATCCAGGAGGTCGCAGAAACCATCCAAAAATCTTTCGACGGCAAACTCCTGCTTGTGGCCACCGGTCAAAGCGCCTTGAGCGACACGCCCGCCCTCCAAAAAATCATGGGCCGCTTCGTCATCAAAGTTCACCTCAAGGACAATGACGTTGAAAAGGTCGTCCGCACCGTCGTGCTCCAAAAAGCCCCCGAACAAATCGCGGGGCTTGATTCTTTCATTTCCCAGCACTCCGGTGAAATCACCCGCCAACTCAAAACGACGCGCATCGCCACGCGGGGTGACGACCATGCTGCGTACGTGCCCGACTATCCGCTGCTCCCAGTGCGCCGCCGCTTTTGGGAGCAGGTCCTCCGTAGCACCGATCCGAGCGGCACCGCTTCTCAAATGCGCACCCAGTTGCGTGTCACCCACGAGGCTTGTCGCAGTGTCGCGGACAAACCCTTGGGCACGGTCATTCCCGGGGATTTTCTCTACGACCAGCTTGCCGCAGACCTTGTGATTTCCGGGGAGATGCAGAAGCGGTTTCAGGAAATCATCGAAGCACAAAAGAAGGAAACCGACGGCCCGCTCCGCGCCCGGATCTGCTCTTTGATCTTCCTCATCAACAAGCTGCCCCGCGAAAGCGGCGTTGACATCGGCCTCCGAGCCAATGCCGAGCACCTTGTGGATCTCTTGGTGGACAACATCCACGAGACGCAGCCCGGGGTGCGTCAAAAGGTCCCGCAACTCCTCGAACTCATGGCTTCCGACGGGATCTTGATGGAAGTCGAGGGCGAGTATCGCCTCCAGACCACCGAGGGCAGCGCTTGGGAATCCGAGTTTCGCAGCCGGCTTGCTTCCGCTAAAAACAACGAGGCCACCCTCGCATCGGAACGGGCGCAACTTCTCGCAAGGTCGGTCCAAGGCGAACTTTCCAATCTCACCATCCCCCACGGACAGTCCCGCGAACGCCGTGCGGTTTCCGTGCACCAGGGCCCGTCCGATCCGCCCAAAGATTCCGGACTCACGGTTTGGGTGCGCGACGGCTTTTCAGACGCTGAAAATGCCATTCTGCAATTCATCCAGTCTCTGGATCCCGCCAACCCGACCGTCCATGTGCTCATCCCCAAAAAGCGCGCGGACGATTTGAAAGCCTCGCTGGCCACGCTGATCGCCTCTCAAGAAACCCTGAATTTTCTGGGCACCCCGACCAACCCCGAGGGCAAAGACGCCCGTGCCTCCATGGAAACGCGGCGTGCTCAGGCCCAACGGAAAGTTGACGACATCCTCTCCGAGTTGGTCCAAGGCGGCCGAGTCTTCCTTTCCGGCGGACAGGAGCTTTCCTCCATTGTGCTCAAGGAAACGGTCTCCACAGCCTGCAGCCAAGTGCTCGAAGGATTGTATCACCGCTTCGCGCAGGCTGATTCCCCGAACTGGAACACGGCTTACAAGCGAGCCAAGGAGGGGAATACGGATGCCTTAAAGTCCACGGGGTATCAGGGAGACCCTGAGAAACATCCGGTAGCCATCGCCCTCCTTCAGGAAATTGGAGCGGGCAAAAAAGGCAGCGAACTCGTGGCCAAATTTACTGCAGCCCCCTATGGCTG
>JBILWF010000557.1:0-2950 GCA_044370075.1 Chthoniobacteraceae bacterium
TGAACGAGTTCCGCGGCGATGTTCACCTCGCCCTCCAGCGGCGCCACCCAGCGGCGGATCGTGCTTTGTTTGCTGGCCGCACCCGAATTCCCGCCCATGGCGTCCAACTGCACGCCGGTGCCCGCTTTGAAGGTTTTTCCATCGAACTTTTCCATCGAGGAAAAATCCTTCACCAGCTGGGTGTCCGGGTCGAAGTCCCCGAAGCCGTACTGCCAGTCCTGCGCCTCGGGATGCACGAGGTCCTCCTTGGGGTGCGCGGCCATGTAGGCAAGCGCCGAGGGAAGTTCCGCGGCGTCGGGCGCCCGCTGGAGAACGCGCCGGTACGCCTCGGTCACGCGCGCGGTGTCGTCATGGCAGTCCCTGGAAACCGAGGCAGCGAGGGCCTTGGCGGAATCCAGCATCAGGGGGCTGTTCATCAAAATCAAAATCCGTGGCACCAGCATGCTCCGGTCGCGCTGGGGCGCGCTGAAGGTCGGGTTCGGAAAGTCGAAGCTGCGATAGAGGGAGGGCAGCATCGTCCGGTCGACGTAGCCGTAGAGTGTACGGCGTGTATCGGTGCCGTCCTTGAGGGGCTTGCCAAATTGGGTCAAATCCAGCCTGCCCGAAACGGCCAGCACCGAGTCGCGATACGGCTCGAGTTCAAGCGGACGCACCCGGAATCCGGACTGCTGGTAGGTCTCGGAAAGCATCACGTACTTGTGCATTTGTTTGAAGCTCCAGCCGTGCTCCATGAACCACGCTGCGAGGTGGTCGAGCAGAGGCTGGTTGGCGGGTTTCTCTCCCTGAAACCCGAAATCGCTCGGGCTGCCGACCAGCGGTTCACCGAAATGCCACCCCCAGATGCGGTTGACGATCACCCGCGCCGTGAGCGGGTTCTTGGGGCTGGCGATGGCCTGCGCAAGCTGCAGGCGCCCGCTTTTGTCCGCCGGAAAATCCTCCGGGAAGAGATCCCGAAACGCGGAGAGAAAACGCCGCGGCGCATCCGGACCGCGCACGCCCCCGTTTCCGCGCACATACACGTATCCTTTGGTGGGAGTTGGGTTGTCCACGAACATCATGGGGCGACCCGGGCTGCCGGGGTGCTCCTCGATCAGTTTCCAGATATCCCCGACGCCGCCGCCCCGGTTGGAAATGACGCCCGCACCGCGCATGGTTTTGATCGGAAAACGCACGGGCGATCCTTTGGAGAGCAGTACTTGGCGCAGTGACTCGCTTTGAGCATCCGCCAGCACCAGTTCGTCCTCCAGGGCGTCCAATCGTGCGAGAAAACGCGGCTGCAAATCATCGATAAACTTGTAGAACGACGGCAGGTAGGACTCGATTTCTTCGGGCTCGAGTTTGACCGGCGCCACGATGCGTTCGGCGGCGAGTTCACGCCATGCCTTGTCGACGGGCGCGAAGAGTCCGTTGTAGCGCTCCGCGAAATCCTCGAGCTTTTCCGCCGGCTTCGCAAAGGCGGTGGCCACCCGCGGGTGCAGGTTCGGCGGCGGGTCCAGTTTTTGGCCGGTGATAAACTCCAAAAACGGCGCGAATACTTCGGGGTGTTTTTCAACCCACGCGGTTCGGCTGGCGGCTACCCAGTTGTAGACGGAGACGTTGAGGGTCCCCGCCTTGATCAGGTCCACAATCTTGACGTTTTGGGACGTGCTTTTCCATTCCGACTGCTGCGCGAGCGCGAGATAGTCTCCCAAACGGCTGCGCGCGGTGTGGGCGGCGTCGCTCGATTCCCTGATTGAGTTCTGCGCGTACTTCGAGCGCAGTTCGAGGTTCCTCTCCCGAAACTCGCGAACCGGCGGCGAATCGGCCTGCGGAATCGTCGGCCGGATCTCCGGTTCGCGGCAGCTTTTGAGCACCGCAAAGAGGCCGTAATAATCCTTGGTAGTGATCGGTTCCAGCTTGTGGTCGTGGCAGCGGGCACAGCTCAGCGTGAGGCCGAGCAGGCCGCGGCCCATGGTGTCGATGGCGTTGTCGAGCGTGTCGTCGTCGATCTTTCCATCCTTCTGCCAACCGATGGTTAGAAAGCCCAAACCGGCGAGGGTGCGGCTGTCGCCAGCAGTCTCGAGTTGGTCGGCAGCGAACTGTTCGAGAATAAAGCGGTCGTAGGGTTTGTCTTCGTTGAAGGCCTGAATGACGTAGTCACGGTAGGTCCACGCGTGGGGCATGGAAAGGTATCCCCCCTGGTCGGCATAGCGGGCCACGTCCAGCCAGTGACGACCCCACCGCTCTCCGTAGCGCGGATCGGAAAGCATCTTGTCCAGCACCTTCTCGTAGGCCTTGGGATCCTCGTCGGCGAGGAATGCGTTGACCTCTGCGTAGGTCGGCGGCACGCCGAGCAGATCCAGCGAGGCACGCCGGATGAGCGTGCGCCGGTCGGCGGTGTGCGCGGTTTTAAGACCGGTGAGCGCGTCCAGCGAGGCGGGCTTCGAATCTTTGACGGGCTGAAAGGACCAGTGGCTCTTCGCGTTCTCGAGATGTTTTTCGATGGTGCTCAGCGTGCGCTCGCCGTCGCGTGGATCGGGCGCCCCCGACTGGATCCATGCTTCGAGGTCGGCAATCTGGGCATCGCTGAGTTTGGTCTTCGGCGGCATTTGCAGGTTGGAGTCCTGCCATTTTACCGCTCTGAGCAGGAGCGACTTGGCTGTGTCTCCTGCCACGAGCGCGGGTCCCGTGTCACCGCCCTTGAGCATGCCGGCCCGCGTATCGAGCAGCAGGTTGCCCTTTTGCTTTTTGTCCGCCGAATGGCACTCGTAACAGTGCTCCACAAGGAGGGGGCGGATCTTGGATTCAAAATGCGCCGTGTCCTCGGCGCGGACCGCGCTGATGCACAGCGCCAGCAATAAAAGGTGAGCTCGATTCATGAGAAGTCTCGCAGCGGGGTGGATCTTGAAACGGGTGGGAGCGCAAAAAGCGGGATTCACGCGCGACTTATGGGGAGTTCCCGAAAGTAAGG
>JBILWF010000560.1:0-2949 GCA_044370075.1 Chthoniobacteraceae bacterium
ACGCCGGATAGGAAAGCTCGGCCCGTCGCACCAGCCGCACCAATTCCGTGTCGTCGGGCATGGTCTCCGGGCGCTTGGGCACGTGCACCAGCACATGGAAGTGGTTGCTCATGACGCAAAACGCGAGCACCTGCACGCTACAGAACTCCCCGTACGCCCGGAGAATCTCAACGAACCGCTCCTTTTCCCGGTCCCCAAATGCGAACCGCCTTTCGACGACCCTTGTCACGCAGTGGTAACACGCCTCAACCGCCCCCTCCTCCGCCAACAGCCTCCCCATCCTCATGCGGTAACCGGTCGCCCAGGAACACTCCCGCGTCAACGGGTTTTCGGCATAAAAAGCCTGTCCCTTGTGGCTCCATGGCTCGTCATTGAGGTGAAAATTGGCCCCGGCATCACGACACTCTGGAAAGGCTCCGGCAACCAAGCCCTCGTCGCCCTGCACAACACGCGGCCCGCAGTAGCCGAGCCCAAGCCGCCAGTTTGAAAACGACATCAAGGACGTTCAGAAATTCCAGGCTCCCGGCGGTGTGACCGGTTTCCGGGCGGTGCCCCCCGCCGGGACGCGGGTGGAGTTCCAGTCCGGCCCAAACCGTTCCAACGCGCTCTCGCAGGGAATCGCTCAGGCCCACGGCGAAAGCCTGCTGCTGGTCGAGAAGGCCGGGCATCTCTCCGGCATCGCTCTCGGAACCAATGGGGCCCTGATGCTGCGTGGCAAACGCTACACAGCGCCCTCGGCCGATTTCGAGTACGCACTCGACGCCCAGGGCCAGTTCACCGCCGCGCCCATTTACCGCGCCATCGACACCGTTCAGATCGAGCCCGCCCAGAACGTGTTCAGCGAAAGCGCCACGGTCTCGTTCTCGATCACGACACAGGACACGAGGGACATGGAGTTCCGCTACACGCTTGACGGGAGCGACCCCACCCTCGAATCGCCCCTCCACTCCAAGCCCTTCGAGATCAGAAAGGACACCTACGTCGAAGTCCGCCCCTTCCGCAAAGGCCTCACCCAGACCCCGTTTAACATCCCCTGTGAGCTCGCCGGGAAAACCGTGGGCGCTCTCTTCCGGAAGGAAGCGATGCGGCCTGCGGTGGCGGCGTCGGGCAAACTGCAGCCGGGCTTGGACGCCGAGTATCTCGAGGGGACCTGGCCGACGCCGTTTGGTCACGCGGGGGTGCCCGGGGTGCTTCCGGCGATGGCGCGCACGGCGGCGAGCGGCCTGCTGGTTCCCGGGGAAGTCGACGCGATGCGCAAGACCGACAAGGCGTATGCGGTCCGGTACAGCGGCTATCTTCAGGCGCCGGCCGATGGCGTCTACACCTTCCACGCGCCCAAGCACCTCTACACCAACAGCATGGACGCCGGGTTTGATCTGCGGGTGTGGGTGGACGGCGAGGAATGGTTCCCATCGCCCACACTGCACTCGGAGAACGCGTGGAGCATCCCGCTGCAAAAGGGCGCGCACAGCCTTCGGGTATGCTACGTCGACTACCGCTGGAAGACGCTCAAGAACGAGTACTGGATGGACTGGCAGGAAGGTCAGATGTGGCAGGGGACCCCGGTGCTCGAGGTTTCCGGGGTGGACGGCAAAAAGCAACCGCTCCCGGCCCAGTGGCTCCTGCACTAATTTCACTGGCTGGTCCCATTCGCCCGCAGTGACTCTCACCCCAACCTTCCTCACGGACGCCTAATACCAAGGATCTCCAGAGCGCGCTCCCCACCTGCCACCAAAAAGACACACCAGACGACGATCCCCCGGCTCAGTCTCCGAGCCATATCCTTCCCGGCGCTGCTCCTGGCGCTGCACTGCGCATTCACCTTCCTCGATCTCGCGCGCGCCGAGGAACCCCGCCCCGCAAGCCCGCCGAACTTCGTCGTCATCCTCATAGACGACCTCGGCTACAGCGACATCGAGCCTTTTGGATCCACCTTGCACCGCACGCCGCATCTCAGCCGGATGGGCGCCGAGGGGATGAAACTCACCCACTTCTACGCGGCCCCGTCTGCACACCCACCCGGGCGCAGATCCTCACCGGATGCTTGGCCAAAAGACTCTCGCTCTCGCGCGTTTCCCCAGCCCGACAGGCTGCCAGGGAAAGAGTTCACCGCGGTAGAATTTGCCCGAGTTTTCACGCACACTCGTGTGGCGGCGGTTTTGCGGCGCGGTCATGGACGCCGGGAACCCGCGTGAAAAACGGGTCCACTCCCGCAACCTCCTCCGAATCCCGCCCGCCGGGAAACAAGTCGACGCCTCCACTCCCTCCAAACCCTTATGAAAAAGCTGATTCGAACAACCCTCGCGACACTCTGCCTGGGCTTTACCGCGCAGGCGGCGGTCGAGCGTCCCAACGTCATTTTTGTGCTTTTCGATGATCTGGGATACTCGCAGCCCCAGTGCTACGATCCTCAGTCCGCCCTGCGAACGCCGAATCTCGACCGTTTGGCCACGCAAGGGATGCGCTTCACCGACGCACATTCCGCGTCAGCCGTGTGCACACCCACCCGGTACGGAGTTCTTACGGGCCGCTATCCGTTCCGTATTGGCCAGTTCGGTGTTATGACGACTTTCGGGAAGCCCATCATCCCCCCGGAGCGACTCACGGTGGCCTCGTTTCTCAAACAGCAGGGCTACCGGACCGCGTGTGTCGGCAAGTGGCACTTGGGAATGGAGTGGGCTGGTGCAATCGACAAACGGTCCCGTGAGAAAACGGTGCCACTCGGGGCGAAGATGAGCCGCGGACCCAACGCGCTTGGGTTTGACTATTTCTGCGGTTACACCCATGCGGGCGGCATCGGGACGATTCTGGAGCAAGACACGGTTGTTGCCCACGTGCAACCCGTGGAAAACCAGCCACTCATGCTCAAAAAAGCGGTGGAATGGATCAATCAGCAGAAGGCGGGAGAGCCCTTCTTCCTGTACTATCCGCTTGGAATTCCACACGAGC
>JBILWF010000559.1:0-2949 GCA_044370075.1 Chthoniobacteraceae bacterium
TACATCCCGAGCGCCGATGCCCTGCCGGGGATGACCACCGGTTTCTTGAGTTTTAAGGAACCATAGCGGTTTGCCAGGGGGCGGTCCCCGGGCTCCGGCGGAAGCGTCACCCCCAGCGCATCCTCGTGGCCCTCCTCCGCCTGCGCAAAATCGACGCGCAGATTGGGATCGGTCACGCGCCGGATCGCGAAATGGTTGTGGGCGTAGGCCTTGTCTTCGGCTCCATCATACACCCAGTTTGCAGCGGTCATGGCGGCGAGGGGCCGATGCACCGGCGCGGGGGCCTCGGTGTAGCGGCCTTCCCCGCTCTCAACGCGCTCCATTTCTCCCGCCTCCGTGATCCACACCGGCGAGGACGAGATGGGAATCGAAACCCACCCATTCTGCGCCTGCACCTTTTTGCGGGTGCCCATGGCGTCGGTCAGCATTGCGGAGGATGCGGATATTTTAGCCCGGGCCGTGGAATTGCCGCTTGCACGCCAGACCGCGTACAGGCGCTCCCGGGTGCGGGCGCGTTCGAACGTCATTGCGTAGGTGGTGAGGGTGTCGGTGGGCACCGTGCCCGCCGCGTCCGCGCCGCAGAGCATCGTGGTGGCGGTCGCCACGGCCGCCACGGCGGGCTTTGGACACTCGAGGGGTGTTCTTCGGAAAATGCCTGCGCCGTAATGTTCTGCTCCGTAGTAGTTTCCTCCGTCGAATGAAACGATGCCCGATTCGAACAGGTTTACCCCGTACGCCATCGCCAGAAGCCAGTAGCGGATCTGGTATTCGGCCTGTTCCTTTTCGGTGAGGGCCCCGGGATTCGTCGGAAAAAACGGACCCTCCGTCCAACTGATCGGCAACTGGGGCCAGCCTTGCTTGGCGACCTCCTGACGGAACTGCCAGATTTCGTTGATGGATCCGGTCACGTTGGAGATTTCCGGCATCAGTTCAAAGTGCGGCGCGTCCATGCCGTACATGTCGACCAGATCCCGCGGGAAGCCGTTGCGGATGTATGCGAAGGTTCCGTTGACCGCGCCCCACTGCAGAACAAGCCGGGTTTTCGGGCTCGCTTGACGGATCGCGCGGCCGATGTCGGCAAAGATGGGAATGTGCCGGTTGATGTTGGCGTTTTCGGCTTCGGTCAGGGGCCGGTCTCCGTCCCCGGTGTAGCGCGGCCATGGCCCGTGCTGCACCTCGCGGCTGATGCCCCACTCGCCGCCGTAGTAGTAGACGGTTTCCGGAAAACGGCTGGCATCCACGACATTCGCGACTTCTTTTTGCAGTGCAAGGGAACGCTTTGCGGGATCCTCGTCAAAGCGGTTGCCTGCGATGGTGTGTGAGCCTGACGGTACAAACTGGTGTTTTTCCATCTGCTGAAGCCCCTGCTCCCGCAGGAGCCCCCGGTCCGCCTTGGGATCCGGCGAACTGGCGAGGAAGGGAGCCACGCGGCGCATGCCCAGACGCCGGTACAGGGCCAGACATTTTTCGGTGGCCTCCCGGCGTTCCGATTCGGGCACCGTCACCGGAGGTGTGTAGTGACCGCGCAGCTCCCACACGCCAAAGCGGGTCTCGTTGAGGGCCATCCCGTAGGTGCGCTGGTTGGGCGGCAGAAGCACCAGGCTCAGCGGGGCGGCACGCAGCTCCCCCGGGGCCTCGACTTCAATGCGCAGGTCATGCCATCCCAGCGTGGTGCACGGCACGCGCATGTCCACGTCGCGCGCTTCCAAGGCGGGGATTTTCACCGTTTTTTCCAGTCGCTTTTTCTCCGCGCGATCAAAGCTTTCCGTCAACGCCCGGATTTTCACCTCCAGCGGTTGGCGGCGCGTGTTGCGCACCGTGACGTTCCACGCCACTGGCTCGGGTTGCTCGTACACAAACGCCGTCTGCGCCGGCGTCACCGCAAAGTCGAAGGAGGCTTCCTCCAAAGTCACAGCCACCACCCGGAGCGAACTCGGCAGGCCCGCAGCATGTTCCCCATAGTAAATCGGGTCCGGATAGGAGCGCCCCAGGGACACCGGTTTGCTCAGTTCCAGATCCAAAAAACGGCCCTCCGAATCACGGAGCCCGTAGAGACCCGCCGCATCAACCGGGACACGGATCAGAAATAGTTCCTTCCCTTCGGATGTTTTCCGGCCGGTGTCGCGTACCAACCCCGCGCGGACGGCCTCCTCCGAAATCTCAAAGGGGGTGGCGGCGGCATATCCCGCGCTCTGCCGGTAAAAACGCAGCACGCCTTTGGCTGCCGCATGGGGAGTTTCATCCACCCACGCCAGCAACCACGCATTTGCGTAAGCGCGGTGGGGCACGCGGAGGGTCAAGGCACCCGGGTCCACGTCAAAGCCTCCGGGCCAGCTGGCCGCCGCGTCCACATAGGGTGTGTTGGGTCCGCTTCCAAATGTGCGCCGGTACCGGTACACCGAGTCTGCCAAGCGCAGTTCGGGCCCGCCCGCGGCGGGAATCCGGAGGGGAATTCCATCGAGCTCAACGGGCTCGGAAGGCTGGGTCAAGGTGCCTGCGGCGATCTTTCGGTGGCTGTAGTGATCCAGCACGAGGGGAGTGAATCGTCCGGCATCCTGCGGCGGCGCGAATTCAGCATCCAGCACCTGAGCTTCCCGGCCCAGTACGAGCGAGAAGACGGCCCGATCCGGGTTTGAAGCCGGCACCTCCGCCAGAAAGCGGTCATCCAGCCACAGCGAACGGGTGTTGGGGCCCAGCACCATCCGCAGATGAAAGATCCGCTCGGAAAACGGCGCGAGAGTGGCGTTTGCCGCGCCAATCTCTTTTCGGTCAACCTCGTCCCACAGGTTTTTTACGCGCGGGAAGCGCCATCCGTAGGTCAGGCCCGGACGCCACACAGCCGTGTACCGGCAGGAGAGAGGCAGGGGATTTCCGTCCGCGGAAACGGTGACCGAGGCGGACTCGGGTTCGGTGGGACGGAAGACGAACTGGAGCAGGGGTTTCTGGGCC
>JBILWF010000558.1:0-2949 GCA_044370075.1 Chthoniobacteraceae bacterium
CTGCCGCAACGGCCCGAGCAATGAGGACAACATGGGGAACAAAGCCGAGCAGTACCGACTCGATGAACTTGATGACGTCATATCGACAACTTCCTCCGTGTTCCTCGGGCTGTCCCTCGGATGCGCCCGCTGTCATGACCACAAGTACGATCCGCTGACCGCGGCTGATTACTACCAAATGCTTGCCGTCTTTAACGGCACGGAAAAACTCGGCCTTCCTCTGCGGGCTGAGAAAAAGAAAACGGAAGGCGCCGAAGAGGCAGTGAAGGTGCACGCCTTGATTGAGAAAAGTCCCAAGGTCCGCCCTACGTACTTGTTGAAGCGGGGTAACCTCCTGACCCCGGGTGTCGAAGTCCAGCCCGGTCCCCCCAAGGTGTTCGATTTTGCGGGGTTCACGCTGGAGTCCCCGGCCAGCAACAGCATCACCTCCGGCAGGCGCCTCGCCCTTTCGCGGTGGATCGCTTCGCCTCAAAATCCGCTTACGTGGAGGGTGCTCGCCAACCGCCTCTGGCAGTACGCGACCGGGCTGCCGATCGTCGCGACACCGAGCAATTTCGGGTTCCGGGGAGAGCGCCCATCGAATCCCATGCTCTTGGATTATCTCGCGGGCGCGCTGCTCGAGAACGGGGGCCGAATGAAGCCGGTGCTGCGCGAGATTTTCCTGTCTGCGACCTACCGCCAGTCCTCCGTTTTTGTGGCGCATTCGGCCGCGGCCGATCCGGATAACCGTCTGTTCTGGCGCATGCCCCGAAGGCGGATGCAGGCGGAGATTTTGCGGGACAACATCCTGCAGGTCAGCGGGTGTTTAAACCCGGAGTTGGGCGGCCCCGGGATCAAGCCGCGGATTCGCCCGGAGCTTATCACGGCGAGCCAGCGCAATAAATGGCCGGAACTCGCGGCGGACGGTCCCGCACAGTGGCGGCGGAGCGTGTATATCTACGCCAAGCGCCAACTTTTGCTGCCGTTGATGGAGCTTTTTGATGCGCCTGCTTCAGCGGAGAGTTGCGCACTGCGGACCGAGAGTGTGGTGCCCACGCAGGCCCTTCTTTTAATGAACGATGAATTCGTGGAGGATCAGGCGGGTTTTTTCGCGCGGCGAATCTGGAGGGAGTGCGGTTCCGGAAAAGAGCCGCTGGTTGCGATGGTTTCTAAAATGATCGGCTCCGTCATGTTGCGGCCGGCGGAGCCGGTTCGCGTTTCTCAGGCATCCCGTTTTGTGGAGGAGCGTGCGGATGCGTACAGGCGTCAGGGCGATGCGCAGGAGGCTGCGTACATCAAGGCGTTGGCGGACCTTGGCCATGTGTTGCTCAATACCAGTGAATTTATGTACGTCGACTAAAGTAGGCTGAACGCAACGCCGCCGGCGTACGTGTTTGTCAGCCCTTTCCCCTTACTGACATGGAGTTTTTTTCCCGCAGACAAATGCTTCGAAAAACCGGATGCGGTTTTGGCGCGCTGGCGCTGCACTCGATTCTGGCGGGTGAGGGGCTTCTAGCCGGGGAGACTGCGGGGGCTGCAGCGCCAGGAGAGGGCGGTGTTTATGTGCCGCATTTCGCGCCCAAGGCCCGGTCGGTGATTTTTCTCTTTATGTACGGGGGGCCCAGTCATGTGGACTTGTTTGACCACAAACCGGAGCTGGAGAAATGGCACGGCAAACCCATTCCGGTGTGGAAATCAGAGGATGCGTTCATGGGGCGTAAAACACGCAACATAGCGATGCAGAGTTACTACCGGTTTCAAAAGCACGGGGATTCGGGCGTTGAAATCGCAGAGCCGTTTCCGAATGTGGCGCGGTGCGTGGATGACCTGTGTGTGATTCGCTCGATGCACGCTGAGAGCAACAACCACGGGCCCGCCCTTTTGCAAATGAACTCCGGGTTTACCCAACCGGGGCGTCCCTCCATGGGTTCATGGGTGACATATGGCCTCGGTTCCGAGAGCAGCAACATGCCGTCGTTTGTTGTGCTTTTGGACCACCAGGGGGCGCCTGTAAACGGTGCGATGAACTGGTCGAACGGCTTCATGCCTGCGGCTTTTCAGGGCGTGCCCTTCCGATCCAATGGCGAGCCCATTGCGTATCTCAGCCCTCCGAAGGGCGTCGACGCAGGGCGCCAGCGCGCCCGTCTGGACCTGCTCCAGCGCTGGAATGCGGAGTATGCCGGCGCGCATCCAGACGAAACCCAGCTCAATGCCCGTGTCGCGGCCTACGAACTGGCCTTCCGGATGCAGATGAGTGCACCGGAGTGCACCGACATCTCTCGCGAACCAGATTTTATACGGCGTCAGTACGGACTAGAAAATTCGGTGACGCGCCATTTTGGACGCAACTGTTTGCTGGCGCGGCGTCTGGTTGAGCGCGGGGTGCGCTTTGTGCAGGTATATAGCGGGGGGAACGACGGGCCCAAGGCGTGGGATGCCCATGATGATGTGCGAAAAAATCATGATCTTCACTGCGCTGAAACCGACGGCCCGATCGCCGCGCTGCTCTCGGACTTGAAGGCCCGCGGGCTGTTGGACAGCACGCTGGTGGTGTGGGGTGGAGAGTTCGGACGGTCGCCGGTGGCCGAGAACGGGGCGGGCCGCGATCATCATCCCAAGGGCTTCACCATGTGGATGGCGGGTGGTGGTATCAAGGGCGGCATGGTTCACGGAGCGACTGATGAGTTCGGGTATCAGGCGGTTGAGAACCGCGTCTCGGTTCCCGACCTGCATGCGACAATTCTTCACCAACTGGGGATGGATCATGAACGGCTTACCTACCGGTATCTGGGCCGCGACTTCCGGCTCACGGATGTGAGTGGAAACGTGGTGCGCTCCATTCTGGCTTGAGCCTGGGGGACGGAATTTCACCCGAGCCGCGCGCGCCGCTGGGGCGGCTCCGGCCCTGCCCGGGCCCCGCATAAGTGTTTCAGGGAACCGCCGCCGCGCAAACGAGCCTTCGCCAGCCCG
>JBILWF010000561.1:0-2945 GCA_044370075.1 Chthoniobacteraceae bacterium
GCCTAGACTGCTCCGCATGCCTCCTGCCATAAATCCCAAGCGGTGTCTTCCTCGGACCCGGCAGCCGAATCAAAACAGAGTTGCAGCACCCGCCACGCCACAATGTGCTGCCCTTCGACGGTCAGGCCGACCGGCGGCCGAAAACCGGGCCGGTACTCCGGGGTCACCAGCCAGATTTCATCAAATCCGAGCGCTCCCAGCCTTGGCCGGTCGGCTGCGTCCAGCGTCAACGCGGGACGGGGCACAGCCGGGCGCAGGTCCACTCCGACGATGTCCGAAGCGGGTTCGACGGTGTTTTCATGACCCCATGCCGAAACCCATCGCCGTGCGCGCACCACCTCACGCAGTTCCTCGATCGACCGGGGGGTCACTCTGAGGGGGCGCCGCACCAACCCGAACGGGAAGCTGTTGCTAATGAGAACAGGCTGCAGGTAGCTCAAATCGGCGGGAAACAGATTCATAAAAGGAAGAGGGGTCTGTGTGGGAAGAAGCCGGAGTGGGTGCGTTTTTCCGCGAAAAATTATGGTTTTTTGGGTTTGCGCGTGGGATTGCGGCCCCCGGTAATCATCCGGTAGCTCATCGCCGCGCTCAGCAGCACGACGGCCCACTGCAGGCCGTTCCCCAGTTTGGTGCCGACAATCACGGGAGCTTCCGGGGGGATGATTGCGGGAATGCGGGGCAGTGTTTCGGGGATGGCTTCGCGGATTCCGTCCGCGACATCCAAAATAGCGAGGGTCAGGCCGCCGGTAAAAATGAGGGCCTTGTGCCGTTCCAGAACCTCGAGAATGGCCCCACCTCGCTGAACCCACAGGTCAAAGAGTTTTTTGCGCACCTCGGGGTTTTGCGCTTTCCCGGCGTAGCCAATGAGGTGGTTCACCTCGGCTGGCGCGGCTTTGGACAGGGGGCCGAGGCTTTTGGGACCGAAATGCTCGACGGCTTTTTGGGCCATTCCCGGGACGCGGGATTCCAGACGCACCGCATCGTCCCCGAAACGGCCTGCGAGATGGAGGGCCTCGGCAGGTTTGGATGCCAAAAACCGGGTGCTTTCGGGAACGCGTCCGGCAAGGTGCCATACATCGTCGCCATGCCGGGCTGCAGCCTGCAGCAGCGGCAGCCCACCCCTCTTGACCGCCTCCTCCGCACCCGTTTTTCCGAGGGATCGAAGCGCCGCCGCAGCACTGTGTTCCGCGGTCTCGCGTGCTGTTCGCTCCAAGAGTTCCCCGCCCGCATGTTTGAGAATGCGCTCAAGGAGAGTCCGCTCCACTGGAGAAGCTTTTGCCGGAAACAGGCTCAGGGCCGCCACGACGGGAGCCAGTGTCAGAGAGTGGATCCAAAGGGGAATGCATGGGAGAAGAATGGTTTTTTTCATGGGACAATTTGGAAAGTTCAAGGTGCGATCGCAGAGGGGGCTGGGGGGTATGGGGATGCCTGAGAAGGGAAGGCGGTGCCCGGTTAGCGCGGGTTCAGCAGGTCCTGCAAAGTTCCGGTCCGCTCGCAGTCGGTGTTCCCGAGCCAAATCGCGGCCTGTTGTTTGAACGCAGCGAGCGCCGTGTTTTTCTGGGTTTCCACGCCCGTGACAATCTGTTCGCGGATTCGTCCCGGGAGCTCGCTGGACAGGGTGAAGATGTCGTAGGTTGTCCACGCCATAAAACCCAGGTCCATGGCGAGTGCGAGGAGGTCCCCAATCGGAAGCGGACCATCGGCAGCCGCCTGCGCCACGTTCATTCCGGCGGTGGTTGCCGCGCGCTCAACAATCCGGTTCAAGAGAACCCGAAGCACCCCCACGACCCCCACCACGCAGGCGAAGTCGATTGGAGCCAATGCAACGGTCAGACTCTGTGAAATTTGTTGGGCTTGAATTCCGGAGACTATTTCACCGAGGGCCGGAGAGAGGGAGCGGATGTCGACTTCTTCCTCCAGCTCGATCGTACCAATTGTGTGGAGTATGTTTGCCGAAAGTTTGTTGGAATGGGATTCCAGTTCACACTGGATCTCTCCAAGGGAGGCCATCGTGAGTCCCTCAATTTTCGCCATCGGCGTGCTCACCGGCTCAAGAATGGTCGCCAGATAGGCGGCGGTGTCGTGCGTCGACTGGATTTTGTCCTTGGCCAGCAGAGTGGCGATTTTGGCGATCTCCATTTTCTCACTCAGTCTGGCGGCTAACGCATCCGCATGGCTGACTGCCTCGCGTTGCAGATCATCGAGGCGGGCCTCCAACCGGCGCTGGATGTTTTCCAGCGAAGCTTTGTCGCTCGCCTGAGCTTCGTTGAGGGCCGCGAGTGTCTTGCGGGCGATCTGATCCTGAATGCGCGCGGTTTTCTCCGCATGACGGAGCATTTCCGAATGCAGTTTTTCGTGCTCAATACATTCATTCTAGGCCGCCTGTCGCGCCTCCGCTGCAAGTTGTTCCGCAGCCGAGTCCGCCTTGTGTGCGGCCCATCGTTGGAGGGCGAGGGAGACCCCAAGCAGCGCGCATCCGCAGAGTGCCGCCGCGCTGCGGGAAATCCATCCGTGGTGGGAAACAGTGGAGGGGAGGTCAGTCTTTCAGAAGGTCTTCCAGGAATTCCTTGATGACCTGTTTGGGATCCTCTCCAGCGAGGAGCTTGCGGATGGCGTTGTAAACTGCGTAAGCCTCACGGACTTCGGGGATGCGTCCGCGCCTCAGCACTTTTCGCAGCAATTCGGGGATGACCTGTTTGGGACTTTCTCCTGTGCGGAGCCTGTGAATTGCGGCGCTTACGCTGTGTTCAAGGCTTTCCCTTGCAGTTTGCTCGAGGGCCTCCTTCCTGGCTTCCTTCGGCGTGCTTTCCGTGATTTTGCCGTCGAGCGGAGAGGCCTGCGCGTGCGGGAAAGCCGGGAAAAAGGCTGCGCACAAAAGCGGCAGGAGGGGAAGGCGGGTTGAAGTGGAGGGGGAGTTTTTTATACGGGGAGGCGTTTTTAGGATG
>JBILWF010000690.1:0-2936 GCA_044370075.1 Chthoniobacteraceae bacterium
TGTACCTACGGCACGGGCGCGTTCCTGCTCATGAACACCGGTGAGCGCGCGGTGCCGAGCACAAATGGGCTGGTGACCACGGTCGCGTGGCGGCTCGGCGGGCGCACGACCTTCGCGCTGGAGGGCTCAGCCTTTATCGCGGGCGCGGCGGTTCAATGGCTGCGGGACGGGCTCGGCCTCATCCGCACAGCCGCCGAGGTCGAGGCGCTCGCGGCGCGTGTGCCGGATACAGGGGGCGTCTACTTCGTGCCGGCGTTGACCGGCTTGGGCGCGCCGCACTGGCGACCGGACGCGCGCGGTGTGATCTCAGGGATCACGCGCGGCACGACCGCGGCCCACCTGGCGCGCGCGACCTTGGAGGGCATCGCGTATCAGAACGCGGACATCTTGGACGCCATGCAGCGCGATCTGGGGCGTCCCCTGACGCGGCTCAAGGTCGATGGGGGCGCGTGCGCCAATGACCTGCTCATGCAGTTTCAGGCGGACTTGCTCGGTGTGTCCCTCGTGAGGCCCGCGATGGTCGAGACCACGGCGCTCGGTGCGGCCTGCCTTGCTGGCTTGGCTGCTGGTGTGTGGTCGAGCCTCGAGGATGTGCGCCGCGCGTGGCGCGAGGCGCGTCGCTTCGAGAGGGCGATGAGCGCTGAGCAGGTGGCCGCGCACCGCGCCGGCTGGCAGCGCGCAGTCGAGCGCGCCTGAGGCGCTCGGGCCGCGCTCAGTTCGACGCGAGCGGCGTGCCCTTGCGGGGGAGCTCGAGGGGGACGAAGAGCTGGCTCCGCCCCGGCTCGCCGTAGAGTCGGCGATACGCGGCGTAGCTGCGCAAGACCTTGCGAGTGTAGCCGCGCGCCTCGTCATAGGGGATCTCCTCGACGAACTCATCCGCGTCGAGCGCGCCGAAGCGCTTGAGCCACTTATCGACCGCGCCAGGCCCTGCGTTGTAGCCGGCGATCGCGAGCGCGGGGTGGCCATTGAAGCGGTCGAGCAGGTGACGCAGGTAGGCCGCGCCGTAGCGCACGTTCTTGTCGGCCTTGTAGACGTTGCGAAGCGTGGGCGCGCGCTCCTTCAGAAGGCGCGTGGCCACGAGGCGCGCGGTCGGGAGCAAGACCTGCATGAGGCCGTGGGCCTTCGCGTGACTGCGGGCCTCGGTGCGAAAGCCCGACTCCTGCCGCATCACGGACCAGATCAGCAGCGGGTCGACGCCGCTCGCTGTGGCCTCGCGGTTGACGATCTCGGCGAATGGCCGCGGGAAAGCCGCCAACCAGCGCGCCCATGCGTCCTTCTCCGGGGGGACATCCAGCGGGTCGCCGCCCTGAACGACCCAGTGCGCGAGCGACTCATTGCCCGCCTCGCGGTAGAGCGCCGACAACAAGAGCACCCCCCCCTTGTCCAGCGCCTTGCGGTCGAAGAGATGCCGCAAGTGCACACGGGCCTCTTCGCGCAGGCCCAAGCGAACGAGGGTCAGCCCTGCGCGACCAGAAGGCTCGACGTCGCGAACATCTGCGACCAAGGGCGGGCTCGGCGCTGCGAGGCGGGAGGGGGCGACCCCGCCCGCTCCACCTGTGGCGTCGGTGACGCGGAGCCAGTTCGAGGACATCGTCGCGTAGTATGAGAGCGGCCAGCGACGCTCGATGTCTTGCCAAGCGGTCCGCGCCGCTTCAAGGCGACCTCGGCGGTGGTGCACCCGCGCGCGCCAGTAAGTCGCACGCTCGGCGTAGGTCCGGTTGGAGCTGTCGCTCGCCTTCGGGTCCGCGGTCTCGACGCGGGAGAAGTACGTGTCCGCCTCCTCAAGCTGGCCCTCGCGCCACGCGATCCAACCGAGCGCGAACAGCGCCTCGGCGCGCTGCGGCCCGGGCTCATGATGCCGCGCGAGCAGGCGGTCAAAGAACCAGCGAGCCTCGGTGACGCGCCCCATGCGCCGCGCCATGCGGCCCGCTTCGAGGAGCGCGTGTGACTGGCGGTCCGGCGCGGCCGCCTCGCGACCCAGCGCACGATAAACCTCGAGGGCGTCGTCGAAGCGCTCCAGCTTGCGCATCGCGCGCGCCCGCTGGTCTTGCAGGCGGTCCCGAATCTCGGGGGCTGTCGCGGTCGTGAGCGCGGCCTCGACGCGGGTGAGCGTGTCCGCGGGTCGCCCATCGAGCTGGTTTTGTGCGTCGATGAGGACATCCAACCCGGTCAAGCTCTGAGGATAGCGGGCTCGGGCCGCGGCGCGCAGGGGGTCGAGCGCCGCCGAGCCCTGTCCAGCGCGCTTGCGGAGGGCACCCACCAAGTCATCCAGCGTGAGGGGGGCGCGGGGCGTGCCCGCGGTGTCCTGCGTGGCGGCGAGCAGCGCCGGCTCGGCCTGTCGCGCGGTCTCGCTCGATGGCCAGTGACGCCAGATGTGCGCCTGTCGCTCGAGGAGCGCGGTGCGGTCCTGCGTGAGCGCGAAGGCCAGGTCGGCCTCAATGCGGGCGAGCCGTGCGCGCTCCGGGCCGGTCGTCGTCGCTTGAGCGACCTTGGGGAGGATCGCCTCGACCTCGCCGGCCGTGCCCGTGCGAAGTGCGCGCTCCAAGACGTCGAACGCGATCGACGAGAACCCACGGTGGCTGCTGGGCAAGCGTGCCAGCAACGAAACGGCCTCAGCCACGCGACCGTCGCGGGCAGCGATCCGAGCGCGCTCGGCGATGACGATGGGCGCCAGCTCGGGCAGGAGGGCGATGGCGCGGTCGAGCTGCTGACGCGCCGCGCTTGCCTCGCCGAGGCGCTGGAGTGTCCGGCCAAGGAGGAAGCGCGCTCCGCCGGTCGCGGGGCTGTCGGCCTGATTCGCCAGCCAGGCCTCGAAGAGCTCGCGGGCCTGCGCGGACCGACCTTGGTCAAACGCAAGGACTGCAGGCGCGAGCGCAGGCACGATGCGTCCGAGTTCGCCGTCGAGGTGGGGCGTGGACGGCGCCTCTACAGCGACC
>JBILWF010000064.1:0-8325 GCA_044370075.1 Chthoniobacteraceae bacterium
CAACGAAACTCTTGGGCCGGGTTTTTTCCGAGGCGCGGCGATGGTGTTGGCGGCCAATCTGCTTCTGCTGCTGCGGCGGCGGTGAATGGGGCGTGCGCGGACATGCGGACATGCACCGGGGGTGAGACGGGGGATTGTCCGGAGCAGGGCAAATGGCATACGGGTCTTATGGAACACGGGTTGATGGATGGGCGCCCTGTGGAGTGGTGCTTTCGTGCGGTTAAACGCACGTGGACTGTTTATTTGGGCGGCGTAAGGGTCACAGGCGGGCAGTAGTCCCCGCGGTCATCGCGCTGCCACCAGTGGCCGGTTTCTTCTCGGGTTTCGCGGGAGGTGAACCGGTATTGGAAAAGCACTGCACGCAGCAAGCGGGGCGGCTTCTCGGGAAAGGGATTGTGCGCCAAAAGCGAAAGCACGCCTGGTTCAGCCTGAAGCACGCGTAGCATGAAATTGGAAAACCACGGGTTGTTGCGCAGTTGTCCGAGCGAGGCGAACCACATCTGCCAGTCGAGCCGGGGCTGGTGGGGCGCGACAAAGCGCGGCGCTTTTGCCGGATCACCAGCCTTCCACCGGAACTCGTAATCCTTCCATGTTTTTCCATCGTCGCTGCCTTGGAGAACGATCTCCAAGCGGCGGTCGGTCATCACCGCAAAAAGTCCGTAGGCGTTTGCGATTCGGAAGGGAGCGCACAATTCCAGCGGATACGCCGCCCAGCGGGGCACCGCGCGCCACCGGAAAAGTTGGATCCCGGTTTGGACAAGGGAGGCCCATCCCACAAAAAGGAGCAGCCCCAGCGAACCAAGATGCGCCAGTTGTCCGAGTTGTGTGAGGGGGCGTGCTCCGCGGGCCGGTGGGAGGCGGGTTTCGCGGGGCGGAGCGCTGGCGCTGTCTTGCGCGGCATGGAGCGACATCGGCAGCCAGCCTAGTATGGGTTTCCAAAAACGGTCATCGAGTACCGGCAGGCACAGTGCGGCAACCAGGAGGTTGAAAAAACAGTAGTTGCCCGTGAGGGCGATGCCGGCCATTAACGCAATGAAGGCGGCGGCCGCGACGCGGCGCCCAAGGCGGCCAGTGAGCAGCAGCCAGGGAAAAAGCAGTTCCACCGCAAACATGGCCCCGCAGCAGAACACATGGAACCCCTGCGGCAAATGATGCGCCCACCAGGCCAGCGGCGTGGGCAGGGGCTGCGTGTGGTAGTGCACGGAAAGGGCCGTCAACCCGCGCCACAATTTGTCTTCGCTTAGCAGTTTCACCGCACCCGAAAGAAACATCAGCCTAAAGAGCAGCCATCCCACAGCCCAGAGCGCGATCCGGGTCGGGCCGGTCTGGCTCCAAGGTCCGAAGGGTTTCCAGCCGCGGGGCGCGAGGAAAATAGCCAGAAAGGTGGCCTCCACCAAAAGCGCGTCCCACTGGTAGCCCAAAAAAAGCGTGCCCGCCGTGACCACTGAAAGATACAGGGCCCACAGCGCGATCAAACAGGGCCGCACTGCAACGCCCGCGAGAAGCAGCACTGCCAGCAGAGCCCCCACGCGGCAGCCCGCATGCATAACGCCGTCGGACGCACTTATCCAAAAAAGCGTGGGTGCTTTCCAAAATCGCGCAAACCCCAGTTGTGGCTCCAGTGAAGTCAGCCACGGCTGAACCGGCAGAATGCCCCTCTCTCCGATCAACCCGCTGAGTTGGGGATCCAACGAGACAAACGCGAGAAAATGGCACAGTCCTAAAAGACGCAGGAAAAGCCACGTGCCGATCCTGTGTTCGGGCTTTGGCGTGGCGAACCATGCGGCGACTTCATGCAACCCGGTTGCGAGGCGGGTGAGTCCAAGGCGGAGACGCTGCGAGATCGCGCCCGGTGCGGAGTGCCCGCCTGCGGGAGCAGGGGAATCGGCGCAGTCGGGAGGAGGCTCGGTGGACACGGCGGCGAGACGAGGTGCGGGGGTTGGGTAAGAAATTGGTTCCGAGAGGGAAAGGTTACGTTTTGCGCGGATTTCAGCGCAATCGTGCCGTCATTTCACCTGGGAAAGCTGGCGCTTTTGTTCCAGTTCCTCCCAGCGCGCGTACAGGGCGGGGATGTCCCTGCGCATTTGTTCGAGTTTTGCTTGGAGTTGGACGGCATCGTGCCCGTGTTTGGCATAAAAATCGGGTTCGGCAAAAAGAGCTTCCAGCGAGACGCAGGCCTCCTCCGCCTCGAGAATGCGTGTTTCCATGCCCTCCAATTCGCGTTCCTCTTTCCACGTGAGCTTTGCTGCGCGCGTGCCGCGTGAGGCCGGGATGCCCGTTGTTGTGGTGGGTGCCGGTGCGGGCGGAGGCTCGGCCGCCGGGGGATTGCGCTGGGCGCGGCGGGAGAGATATTCCTCGTAGTTTCCCACGTTAAAAACGACCGCGCCGCCGTCTTCAAACGCAAGCGTGTGCGTGCAGATGCGGTTGAGAAAATAGCGGTCGTGGCTCACCACGACAATCGTGCCGGAGAAGCGCACCAGGGCCTCCTCCAACACGCGCAGCGTAGCCAGATCCAGATCGTTGGTGGGTTCGTCCAAAAGCAGCACGTTTCCCCCGCGCTTGAGGATCTTGGCCAGCAAAACGCGGCTGCGTTCCCCGCCGCTGAGTTGCGAAATCGGCTGCCCGATCCGGTCCTCCGTAAACAAAAAACGGCGCAGATACGCTCGGAGCGAAACCGTTTCGTTTCCGAGGGAGACCGTCTCCCGGTTCTCCCCTACCTCGTCCCAGACCGTCCGCCGCGGATCGATCTGCAGGCGGTGCTGGTCGATGAGGTTGATTTGTGTGCGGGTTCCCCGTTCCACAACACCGCGTTCCGGGGAAAGCTCCCCGGTGAGTAGTCGCAAAAACGTGGTCTTGCCCGCCCCGTTGCGTCCGACCACCCCGATGCGCGCCCCCGCGGGAAGTTCAAGATCCAAAGCTGAAAACAGCGTGCGTCCCGCAACGCTCGCGGTCACGTTCCGGATGGAGATCACCCTATTGCCGAGTTCGGGCGCGGGGGGGAGGATCAGATCCAGATCGCCCGCCCGCTCCGGAGGCTCCTGCGCGGCCATTTCAAAATAGCGCTCCACGCGGTCGATGGATTTGGTGCGGCGTGCTCCGGGGGCACGGCGGACCCATTCGAGTTCACGCCGCAGAAACTTTTGGCGGCGGTGTTCGGCCTGTTCGGCGATTGATTCCCGCTCGGCTTGTGCCAACAAAAAGTCGGTGTAGTTGCCCGGGAAGGACAGAAACCGTCCGTCGGCAATTTCCACGATCCGGTTGGAAACGCGGTCGAGGAAATAGCGGTCGTGGGTCACAAAGAGACAGGTTCCGCGGTAGCGCGCCAGAAAGTCCTCCAGCCACTGAATGGACTCCGTGTCGAGATGGTTGGTCGGTTCGTCCAGAATGAGCAGATCGGGGCGTCCTATGAGCGCACGGCACAGGGCAACCCTCCGCTTTTCACCACCGCTGAGCGTGCCAACGCGGCGGCCGGGTTCGGGGGCGTGCAGATGGGTGAGAAGGCTCCGGGCGCGTGTTTCGAGAGTCCATCCTTCCAGATGTTCGATGCGCTCCAGCAGGGTCGCCGCCAGACGGGACTCCGGCGGAGCCGCGTCGTATTCCGCAAGCATCTGTTGGATTGCGCTTGCCCCGCGCATGACTGCTTCGTGGACGTCGAGTTCCTCTTCGAGTTCGAACTCCTGGGGGAGATAACCTGTAAGCAAGCCGCGCCGCAGCGTTACCAAACCCGAGTCCGGCGCAACAACGCCTGCCGCGATTTTGAGAAAGGTGGATTTACCGCACCCATTGCGACCCACCAGTCCGACCCGCTCCCCCTCCAGCAGCGCGATGGTTCCATTGACGAGGAGGGGCTTGGCGCCAAAGGCGATGTTTAAGTCGGTTGCGCTGAAAATTGCGTGGGGTGCGGAGGGCTCGGACATGAAAAATCACGGGGAAGTTCCTCTTCCTGTCCCAAGCGGTCAACACGCATTTGAACCACGAAGTTTCCGCTTGGGAGGGGCCATGCAATCCACCCGACATTAAAACTCCAGCTTGGGAAGGCTCGGTTTTTTGGGTGTCTGCTCAGGCATGGGCTCCGCAGCGGGCACGGTCACCGGTTTGACTTTGACGGGTACTTCCACGGGATCGTTCTTTACGGCGGGATTTGCGGGGGCTTGGGCGTCTTTGAGCTCGGTGCTGACCGGCGCTCCCTGCCCGATTTGCGAGCTTTTGATTGTGCGCTCCCACCGTTCGGCTAGTTCCGAGTGAAAAGGATCGTGTCCGAGGACCGTGGGGCTTTGAAGCGCAATGGGCTCGAATTTGCTGATGTCGACAACCGCGTCCACTTTGACTGGGGTCTCGCCGTCGGCGCGCGAGCGGCGTGTGCGCTTGGGGCCGTGCACGTCGCAGGTGTCCGCAGGGCCCGGGCGCTGGTGGGGGGCCAGCAGCACCTCGGTGGTCGTCGGTGTGGTTTGATTGTCGGCACCCACCTCCACACACACGGGCAGGGGGGAATATCCCGATTTGGAGCAAATTTTACAGGGGACTAAATCCGCGGGGCGTTTGAAAGCCGCCGCCGGGTGTTTTGCGAGGGTCGCGTTCATGATTTCCACCCACACCGGAAGCGCTGTTTCGCTGCTGTATGCTCGCGGATAAATCTCGCGTGTTTTGTCGTAACCAATCCATACCCCGCACGTAACCGCACTGGAATAGCCGACAAACCACACGTCTGCGAAGTTGTTGGTGGAGCCTGTTTTGCCCGCGAAGGGAGAGCGGCGCAGGCCGAGACTGTTGTATGCGTTGGCGCCCGTTCCCTCGTTTAGAACGGAGACGAGGGATTCGTGCACCTGATATGCCGAGCCTGCCGTCATCACCGGCGTGCGTTTGGGAGCCATCTGATACAGGACGTGACCGGCGTTGTCTTCGATGCGCTCAATCAAATACGGCTCCGCGGGACGCGATCCGCACCCGGGAAAGCTGGTGTACCCCAGGACCAGTTCAGCAAGACTCATGTCGCTGCTTCCCAGAAAACTGCGGGGATCCGGGTTGAGGTTGCTTTTAATGCCCGCGGCGCGACAGAGGTTGGTGACGGCGTCCAGCGAGTCCCGCAAACCGGATCCGATCTGGTAGCCGAGGCGTACGGTGGCGGCGTTTTTGGAGCGGGCCAGGGCTTTGCGCGCCTCAATGAGGCCCTCCCATTTGGGATCGGGCACTTCGCTGGACCATTCCCCAAGCATTCCATCGGGGCCGCCGGCTTCCCGGTTGTTCATGGCAAAGTCATCCACGGGGAAGAAGGGATGCAGCCCCCGTTCGTAGGCGGTGGCGTATACAAACGGTTTGAATGCGCCCCCGGCCGGGCGTCGGCCTTGGGTGGCAAGGTTGAACTCGCTGTGGCGCGGGTTGCGTCCGCCGATTATCGCGCGGATTGCGCCCGTCTGGTTGTCGAGAACAAGGGCTGCCCCTTGCAGATAGCGCGGGGCCTCGAGGGGCGGCGGGGGGGCATCGGGCCCCGCTTTTTCCACTGTTTTCTTCCACGCCCTGTGCAGGATGTCGTAAGCCTCGAGCGTCTGGGCAGACTTGAAGTCCGGCCGCCTTTCAATGAGCCGGATTTGGTGTTCGAGGACTTCCTCGGCTTTGCGTTGAAGGGCTAGATCCACCGTGGTGTGGATGCGGTAGCCTTCGCTCACCGCGTCACTGAGTCCGAGGCTGGGCATCTGCGCGGCAACCATTCCCACGGTGTAGTTTTCCTGCGTCGTTGCGGAAGGGTTTTTAACTTGGGGATGCTCGGCGAGCGCTTTGCGGTATTCATCTTCGTTTAAAAATTTAACCTCCCGCATCCGTCCCAGCACATGGTTGCGCGCTTCAGTGTTGGCCTGCCGGTTTTTCCACGGGGAGAGCGGTGTGGGCTGGGGAAGCAGGCCCGCGAGCATGGCGGACTCGGACACCGTCAGCTGCGAGGCCGGCTTTCCAAAGTATCCTCGTGCAGCGGCTTCCGCTCCGTAAAAGCCCGAGCCGAAATAGACGCGGTTGAGGTAGAGCTCGAGGATTTCCTCCTTTGATTTGCGTTTCTCGATCTCAAACGCCACGAACATCTCAAGCACTTTGCGGCGCATCGATTTTTCCTCTGGAGGCAGATCTTTGGGGAAGGTGTTGCGGGCCACTTGCTGGGTGAGCGTGCTGGCTCCCTGGTTCTTTTTTCCGGTGCGGGCGTAATGCGTGAGCGCGCGCAGAATCCCGGTGTAGTCCACCCCGTTGTGTTTGTAGAAACGGGCGTCCTCGGAGGAAATCACCGCGCGTTGAAGGTTCTTGGAAATGGCTGAGAGCGGTTTTTGGTCCCGGTTTTGGATGTAAATGCGCCCGATGAGCTCACCGTTGCGGTCGAGAACCAGACTGGCGGACTCCATTTCAGCGAGACGGGTGTAGTCGAGTTCGCGGGCCAGGCCGGTCCAGTGAAAATACTGCCACAGGCAGGCCGTTGCGGCGGCCACCAGAGGCAGGGCCAGCACCCAAAGCCCGAGCAGAACCCACTTCCGCCGTCGGGCGGTGGATTTGCGTGAATTGAGTGGCGGCATCATGCGGGATGGAGAGCTTACGCAGGGATTACTCCGGAGGAAAGTGTGGACCCCGCGCCGTCTTTTCCGGGGGGGAGTTTTTGCGTGTTGCGGTTCCCCGGGAGATGGGGCTCAAAAGAGGAATGGAAACACTTCTAGAAACGGTGCGCCAGCAAGGGGAACTCACGCGGGAGCAGTGCTCCGAGGCAGTGGGCTGGTTGGCGGAGGAGTCCGCGCCGGCCCCCCCCAAGGAGGCGTTTCTAGAGGCGCTGCGTTCCCGCAGCGAAACCGCCGGGGAAATCGCCGGCTTCGCGCTCGCCCTGCTGGCGCGTGCGAGGGACCCGCAGGTGGCGGTTGAAAATCTTCCAGGCCCGGCGCTGGATGTGTGCGGAACAGGCGGAGACCGTCTCGAGCTGTTTAATATCTCCACCACTGCGATGTTTGTGCTGGCCGCGGGCGGGGCTGTGGTTGTCAAACACGGCAATCGTGCGATCACCTCCCAGTGCGGCGGGGCGGATGTTTTGGAGGAACTGGGCGTGCGCTTGGAATGCGATGCGGCCCGCTTGGCGGAGAGCCTGAAAAAAGCGGGTGCCGGATTTCTCTTCGCTCCCGCGTATCATCCTGCATTCAAGGCCATCGCGCCGGTTAGAAAGACCCTGGCGGCGAAGGGTATTCCAACAATTTTCAACCTTCTGGGACCGCTCCTGAATCCCGCGCGGCCTCCCTTTCAGCTTGTCGGCGTGTATTCGGCGGATTTGCTTCCGAAGTACGCCGAGGCGCTGCGCCTGCTTCGGCGCGCGCGCGCGTGGGCGGTTCACGGCGCTGGGGCGGATGAACTCACGTGTGCGGGCCCCAGCACTGTATTCCGCGTGGAAGGCGAACACGTGTCCCAAATGCGAATTGCACCGGAGCACTTGGGTCTGCAGCCCGCGCCCATCGCGGCATTGCGCGGCGGGGCAAAGGCGGAAAACGCCCGGATTCTCGTTGAGATTTTATCAGGGCTGGATGCGGGGCCGCGCACGGACGCGGTGCTTCTGAATGCGGCCGCGGGATTCGTGGTGGCAGGCATCGACCGCGAGCTGGGACCGGCTTTGGAGCGCGCCCGCAAGGCAATTCGCGACGGCGAGGCCCTGCGCAGGCTGCGTGCGCTGGTGGATATCACCCGGGCTGGGAGGGATTGAAATTCGCGTCCGTGGCGCGGTAGTAGCACGCGAAGGGAACGGCTGAAGCGGCAGTCCCTCCGTTCTCTAACGCAGGAAGGGTGGCGTTCGGGGTTGGGCTAGATCGATTCGCGGATGGTCGCCGCAGCGTAGTCGCGGTTGAGATGGGTGATGACTGAGGCGGGGATTTCTGCGGGACAGACTGCCTCGCACTCAAGGTAGTTCGAGCAGTTGCCAAATCCTTCCTCGTCCATTTTTCGTACCATGGCCAGAACACGCTTGTCCCTCTCAGGCTGGCCCTGGGGCAGGGAGCCCAAGTGAGTGACTTTGGCCCCGACGAAGAGCATGGCGCTCGCGTTCGGGCACGCGGCGACGCAGGCACCGCAGCCGATACAGGCGGCGGCTTCCATGGCGCGGTCTGCCTCCGTTTTTGGAACAAGGATGCAGTTGGCGTCTTGGGCCGCACCCACATGCGCGGTTATAAATCCACCGGCCTGCTGGATGCGGTCAAACGCCGAACGATTCACGGTAAGATCGCGCAGGATGGGGAAGGATCCGGCCCGGAAGGGCTCGATGTAAATCGTTTCGCCATCCTTGAACTTCCGCATGTAAAGCTGGCAGGTGGTGGTCTCGCTCGG
>JBILWF010000562.1:0-2922 GCA_044370075.1 Chthoniobacteraceae bacterium
ACGAGAGCAGATGCGGTAATGTTCCTGTGCGTTGGAGACGTCATACTTGCCGATTTTGGGTAGGTTGAAGTCCACGTGGGAGCCGTGTTTGTAGCCGAGGGCTTTGCCGCCGCAGAGGATGGTGGGAAGGTTGGCGTTTCCGTGGCTGTGCCCGTATGCCATGCCGCTGCCCCAGAGCACTTGGGTGGTATCGAGCAGGGTACGGTCGTCCTCGGCGTGTTGTTTGAGTTGGTCGAGGAAGTAGCTGAGCTGGTCCACCAGAAAGGTGTCGGTGGCCGTAAGACGCCGGAGTTGCTCGGGGTCGCCATTGTGATGGCTCAGCCCGTGGCGCGTCTGCAGGATGCCGATTTCGGGAATGCCGCTGGTGTTTCCTTCGCCGCCGATGCCGCAGGTGATCACACGCGTGGAGTCTGTGCGCAGGGCCATCACCATTAGATCGTAAAACAGCCGGTAGTATTGTCCGGCCTCGGCAATGGTAAGCTTCTGCTGGAGCTTTTCGGCGCGCGCGGGCTCCAACACGGGCTTGGGCACGTTGAGCCACTCATCCGCGCGGCGCGTGCGCTCCTCCACCTGACGGACCGCAGTCAGGTACTCGTCGAGTTTGGAGCGGTCTTCGCTGCCGAGATTTTTAGTCACCCGGCTGGCATCTTCCGCGACCACGTCCAGAATGCTGCCCCGGCGGTTCAAACGGCGGCGAATGGTTTCCTTGCTGTCCTTTTCGACTCCGAAGAGCATGTTGAAAATCTGCTGCGTATTGCGTTCGGCGGGCAGTTGGATGCCGTCCCGCGACCACGCCAGCGAGGAGCCTTCAATGGCCATTTCCAGCGATTGAAAGCGCGTGGAAACACCCTGCACCTCCGCCATGAGTTGGTCGGCGGAAACCGTGTTGCGAAACGCGCCTCCGTCCCCGGGCACGTTTGCGCCCGTAAGCCAGACTTTCTCGCAGTTGTGATGTTTGCCGATCACCAACGGGTGATGCAGCCCGCTGATGGGCGTGATGTCGGCGCGGTGTTTCTCGAGGGATTTCAGAGGCGCGGTCAGTTCGTAGTCCGTGCCTGCTTTTTCGATCTGCCAGGTCAGCGTGTTTACCCCGTTGGGGATGTAGAGAAATACGCTGCGTTTGGGGGTGGAACGGGCAGGAACCGCGCCCATGCACTGAAGGAGAGGGAGTGCAATGGTTGCGCCCGCACCGCGCAGAAAGGTGCGGCGGGAAATCTGCCAGCGGTTGAGATTGAGATTCATAGGGGTGTGTTGCGGATGGGGTGGAGGGGGCGGGCAGGCGAAAAGGCGGGTGAATGCAAACGCAGGGTCTATCGTTTCTGAAACAAGTCGGAGGTCACAAACGCCTCGAGGATGTCCCGCAGGCGGTAGTCTCGCTCCTTGCCGGAAATTGCGATTTTTTTGAGGTCATCCCGGTCGGTCAGCGTCATGGAACGGCGCAAACCGAAGGTGGCCAGTTTTTCAATCACGGTCAGATGAAAGGCGTCGAGATCCTGCATAAGGAGTTGTTTGAACTCCTCGGCGTTCTGGTATGGGCGTCCGTCCGGCAGTTTTCCTGCAGCGACCACCTGGGGGTTGGCTCCCACGCCGTCAGTGATCTCTTCGGTGCGCCAGCGGCCGATGGCATCGTAGTTCTCGAAGGCCAGTCCGAGCGGATCAATCTTAGCGTGGCACGCTGCGCAGCTCGCATCGTGAATGTGGGCTTCGAGTTTTTCGCGAAGGGTTGCTTTGGGGCCCGTCGGATTGGTGGCGATGGGATTGACGTTTGCGGGGGGCGGGGGCGGGCTTTTTCCAAAAATCGCCTCGCTCAGCCACACCCCGCGATGGACCGGTCGGTGGCGCACCCCGTCGCTGGTGAGCGAGAGAATGGCGGCCTGCGTCAGCAGCCCCCCGCGGTGGGCTTCAGCCGGAAGGGCGACCCGTATGAACTCCGAAGGCGGAGCCTGCGCGGTATCGGCCGGTCCGGCGGCGGCCGCTTTGGCAAAGGATTCCTCCACTCCGTAGTACCTTGCCAGCATCGCGTTGAGCATGCTCCAGTTTGAGTTCACGAATTCGCGCAGTGTCAAACCGCCGCGGAGCACCTCGCGGAAAAAGGAGCGCGTTTCCGAAAGCATGTCCTGCTCCAGACCCTTGTCGTATTCGGGGTAGAGCTTTTTGTCCGGGGGAAACATTCCCACCTTGCGCAGGCGCAGCCACTGGGTGGCGAATGCATCGCAGAAGCGGTCGGCGCGCGGGTCGGCGATCATGCGCGCGAACTGCCGGGCGAGCTCCGTTTTGTCGCGCAGTTTGCCTTCACCCGCGAGCTGGACGAGCTCCGCATCAGGCATCGTGCTCCACAGCATGTACGACAGCCGCGATGCGATCTCCCAATCGTTGAGCGTATGCCGCGTGGCATGTTCGTCCCCCTCGGCAAGAAAGAGAAAGCTTTTGGAGTTGAGGATTGCCGACATCCCCGCCTTGACTGCGTCACGGAACGTTTCTTTTGCATCCAGCTCGCGCTGGACGATGCGTATGTAGCCGTCGATCTCCCCGGCACCCACGGGCCGCCGGAAGGCGCGGGTGGCCAGCCGGGTAAGGCATTCGCGCGTTTGCTCCAGATCGCCCTCCGCTGTGGGCATGTAATCCAGGCGCAGCTTGCGCTCCTCCTCGGTAAGGAGAGGTCCCCGCCACGTCACAGAGTCAAGGATCAGAAAGGGATACCGCGCGTTGCCCAGCTCGTCGGTGAGCTTCATCTGCCACGGAATGCGTCCCATTTGGGTGCTGATGAACGGGACGTTCCCGTGGCGTCCGGAGCGGGGGAGGTTCGAGGGCCCGGGCACGTCGTTGTACACGTGGATGCTCTGGTGGCCCTTGGGCAGGTGGGCGCGGAAGGTGACGGTGACGGGCTGTTGCTCGGGCGCCACGATGTCCTGCTCGAACAGG
>JBILWF010000563.1:0-2921 GCA_044370075.1 Chthoniobacteraceae bacterium
CCTCGCTGCGAGGGATCTGCGGTTGCGCTACCGGCAGACGTTTTTGGGGGTGCTGTGGGTGGTATTCCAGCCTCTCGCCGGTGCCGGAGTTTTTGCCTTTGTGTTCGGAACCGTGCTCGGGCTAAGTGCCGGCCCGCGTACGGGGCCCGGATCGGGAGTGGGGAGCGGAGGGGCTCCCAATTACTTCCTTTTCAGCCTGGTAGGAACCCTGCTGTGGACGGTTTTTTCCTCCACGTTTTCGAAGGCAAGCATGGCTCTTTTGGGAAACGCCTCGCTGGTGGCAAAAGTCTATTTTCCACGGCTTTTGCTGCCGCTGGCGACCTTGCTCTCGACGCTGGTGGATTTCGGAATCGGGGTCGCCGCGTTTGCTGCGGTGGCCTTGTGGCAGGGAGTGAGTCCGCCGTGGGAGGGATGGGTGCTTTTTTCGCTCTGGGCGGGGATCGCGGCGCTCACAGCCATGGGGCTCGGTTTGATGGCAAGCGCCCTGATGAGCCGCGTGCGCGACATCCAGCATGTTCTCCCGCTGTTGCTGCCTTTTTTGATGTACGCGTCCCCGGTGGGCTATCCGCTGGAGCGGGTGCCATCCCAGTGGAGGCTGGTTTTTGAACTCAACCCCCTGACATGGGCGCTCGAGGGGGGGCGTTCCGCCCTGCTGGGCACGCCTGGCATTTCCGGAACGGGGGCGGCCGGCTGTGTGCTCGTGAGTATCACGGTGCTGGTTCTCGGGGTTTGGTTGTATCGCCGATTGGAAAAGGGGGTTTCGGATGTGCTCTAGTGATCGTTCTTTCGCTCCGATGGTGGCTGCGCGCGGTTTGTCCAAGCGCTACCGCATGCGCTGGTCGCGGAATTCTGCAACCAATGAGGCTTCCGGGGATAACGGGCGGGATTTCTGGGCGCTCCGGGCAGTCTCCTTTGAGATCTACCGCGGGGAGGTGTTGGGGGTCATAGGCCGCAACGGAGCGGGAAAGAGCACGCTCCTTAAAATCCTCACCCGCATCACCCAGCCCACGGAGGGGTCCGCGGATCTCTACGGGCGCGTGGGCAGCCTTTTGGAAGTCGGCACCGGGTTTCATCCCGAGTTGAGCGGCCGGGAAAACATCTACCTCAACGGAACCATCCTCGGGATGCGCCGCCGCGAGATCCGCAGCCAGTTTGATGCGATTGTTGATTTTGCCGGGGTGGAACGGTTTTTGGACACCCCCGTCAAACGCTACTCCAGCGGCATGTATGTACGGCTGGCTTTCGCAGTGGCCGCGCATCTGAATTCGGAAATTTTGCTCGTGGACGAGGTGCTGGCCGTGGGCGATGTGGAGTTTCAAAGACGCTGCCTTGGAAAAATGCAGGACGTCGCGCGCAGCGGGCGCACCGTGGTCTTTGTGAGCCATCATCTGCAGTCGCTTTCCACGCTTTGCTCGCGCGTGCTCTTTTTGGAGGCGGGCCGCCTGAGTTTCGATGGTCCCGTCGCCGGGGGCATCGCTCGTTACATGGCCGCCATGGACCGCGGGAAAAACAACGCTTTGCCAAGCGAGCACCGACCCGGCTCCGGGGAAATCCGCGTCGCGGGTGCGGAGGTGGGGCCCGGCGTCTATACGCCTGCCGAACCCAAGAGGCTGCGGTTGCAGTTCCGCTTCGAACCCAACGCACCGAGTCCTTTTTTTGTCTCGGTTCACGTGGTCGATGAGCGCGGTATTGTGGTGCTTCAATGCGATTCCCGCCTGGTGGGGGGGTGGTTTACTGCGCAGGATGCTCCGGAGATGGAGTTCGTTCTTCAGGCGCCCTGGTTGAAGCCCGGAATCTACCGGCTGGATGTGTATGTTTGCGCCTCGGGAATCCTCGATCATTGCGAGGCCGTCGCCCGCTGGGACGTGCTTCCCCTGCTGCCTTATCCGGGGGCGGTCACCGAGGAAAGCACCATGCACGGAACCGTGCTCGGCGATTTTTCTTATGCGGTTGCAGCGGGCAATCCGCGGGTGGGTATGCAATTCAGCACGAATCCAAGGCCTTAAACCCACGCGGTTCTTTTCGCGCATTGTTTAAACGGGAGCGGGGCGGCCGGATTTAAAGTGGAAAAAGGGGAGAGCTCATGGGCGATGTGGATTTGTATGTGAACTGTTTTGAGAGGGATTACCGTCAGGTGCTTGCCTGCGGGTTCATGCAGAACAAAGCCCGCTCCATGTGCCGGGATTTCTCCCGCGTGGTGGTGACTATCAACAACGTAGTGGATCGTACGGATGCGGCGCGTCTCGCCCTCAAGGCGGTCGAACGTGGCGAGATCAGTACCTTCCTTTTCGTTGCCGATGTTCTGCCGAAGGCGCTCGAGAAGTGCGGCCTTACCCCGCGCGACCTGGGCCGGGTCCGCCATTATCTGGATTTCGCGCTTGTGGCCGTTGCCACCGCGGAGGCCGAGTTTCTTCTCTACTGCTGCGCGGAGGTGGAAATGGAACAGCCCGGAGACTGGATCACCCCGGCCATCGAGAAGTTGAATGGCAACCCGCTGCTTTTGGTCGCAAACCCGGCGTGGGCCACCGATCCGCAGGGCGCGGACCGCGAGGCTCTGCTTTCGGAGGGCGCGTACCGCCTCGGCTACGGCTTCTCGGACCAGATCTTTCTGGTGCGCGCGGAGCGTCTGCGGCACCCCGTCTACAAATACCGGCATCCCGCGGGGGAGCGGTACCCCATGTCGGACATGGGCGACATTTTTGAGAAACGCGTGGATGCCTACATGCGGTGTGAGGGGTTGTTGCGCCTTACCGACACGCGGGTGTTTTACAGACACCGGGGACCGGAGGGCACGGGCTACCCGAGGGCTGCGTTTTGGAGGCGGGCGCTGCGACGGATTCGCGGTCTGGGGAAGGCGTCCGGCGCGTGGTGGGAGCGTGTTGTCAGCCCGGGCAAGGTGGGCATCGGACGCCGGAGGGTGG
>JBILWF010000564.1:0-2917 GCA_044370075.1 Chthoniobacteraceae bacterium
GAAGCATGCGCACCTCCATTCCCGGCGTTCACTTCTCCTCGCTTATGCCGCAGTGCGCTTCGATTGCGCACAAGCTCAACATCGTGCGGAGCATGAAAACCACCCAACCCGAGCACCTGCAGGCCATCAACCTGCTCCAGCGCGGCAACCCGGAGCGCGCCGGTTTTACGCGCCCCACGCTGGGGAGCGTCATCTCCCAATCCCTCGGGCGGCTCGACGCGGCGCTGCCCAACTTCATCCTGCTGGATCCCGTTCCTGGCGGGAATGAATTCGAATCCTTCAAGGCGGGGAACTGGTCGGGATGGCTGGGGTCGGAGCACAGTCCGGTGCGGCTTGGCGGGGATTACAGCAGGCTGCTGCGCGAGGGCATGGAGGCGATTCCCTCCGATGACAGGGAGTCCCGCGAAACCCTCCGCAAATTCCTCGCGACCCGTCTGGAACGCACCCGCTCCAGCGCCGTGGCCCGCAGCCAGAACGCAGCGTTTGAGCGCATGCGGGGCCTCGCATCCTGCGCACACCTCTTCGATCTTGAGAGGCTGCCCGCGGGGGACCGCGAACGTTATGGCCCGGGCAGTTTTGCGCAGCACGCTTTGCAGGCGCGCCACCTCGTGGAGAACGGCGCCCCGTTTGTGATGGTGGCCAACGGGATGAACTGGGACAACCACGTCTTCCAGCACGAGATTCACCAGATGCTCGTGCCGGAACTAGACCGGGTGCTGTTTCACCTCGTGAATGATCTCGAATCGCGTGGACTCCTCGATTCGACGCTGGTTGTGGCCATGGGTGAATTTGGCCGCACGCCGTGGATGAACGCGGCACGGGGGCGCGATCATTACCCCAACGCATGGAGCCTCATGATGACGGGGTGCGGACTCAAACGCGGCGTGGTTACCGGGGCGACGGACGCAGACGGCGTCGATGTGGTGTCGACTCCGCTTAATGAACAGAACCTGTTTGCGACGATTTTCAGCGCGCTCGGTCTTGATCCGTATGCCGAGTATGAGCTCGAAGGCATGCCCACCTTTCACCGCGTCGAAAACAAGGCCAACCCCATCCGCGAGCTTCTCGCCTGATCATGAAACTCAACTCCGTTCGCGAGATCAAACTGCCCACGGGCGTTCTCGGACTTGCCATCACGGCCGACGCACGCATCGCGTATGGCGCCTGCGCCGACGGCTCGCTCCATGCGGTGGATTTGATCGCGGGAAGAACCGTCTCTTTCGCGACAGCGCATGCCTCGTTCGCAAGCGGATGCGTGCTTTTGCCGGATGAAAAAACTCTCATCTCCGCAGGTTATGACGGAACCCTCCTATGGCACGACACCAAGACCCTTCGCGCGTGGAGGCGGGTTCCCGCGCACCGTTTTTGGAGTTGGAGTCTCGCGCTCTCCCCGGACGGTTCGCGCGTGGCGACCACCACGGGTCAGTTCCTTGCCGGCGGTTGGAAGTACGAGCCCGCCCCGGAAACGGAGCCCTCGGTAAAAGTTTTCGACGCGCGCACCGGCGATCTGGTGGCGGCTTATTCCCACGTCCCCTCGGTGCAAAGCTGCGCCTTCTCCCCGGACGGCCATTTCGTGGCGGCCGGAAACATTTTAGGCGAGGTACGCATATGGGATCTGCGCAACCCGGCAGACGGCAGGCCCGCTGCCGCCTTCACGTCTCCAGACTTCACGTCGATGGGAACGATCAAAACCCACCATCCCTGCGGGGGCATTTTTGGAATGAGTTTCTCCCCCGATGGACAAACGCTCGCCGTCTGCGGCATGGGGCCGATGAACGATCCCATGGCTGGCAATGGAAAGATGACGTGGCAGCGCTGGGACTGGCAAAGGTCCGAAAAACGAGACCAGATCAAGGATGGCCAGCAGGGAAACGGTCTCATGGAAACCATCGCATGGATGCCAGATGCGTCGCACTTTTTGATGGCGGGTCGCCAGGCACAGGGAACGTGGAACGCCGCTCTCTTTTCGGCGGAGGACGGATCGCTGGTGCATTCTCTGGACACGAAAAACCGAGTCACCCGCGCATGCTTCAGTGCGGATGGAAAAACCGTGGTCCTGGCCGCAGCCCACAGCCAACCGCAGCGCAAGAACGGCCAGTGGCCCGAATGGGGCAAGGTCCAGATCCTCGCGGTCAGCTAGCTGGGATCACGGAGAGGCCCCGCTGTCGCGCCGGAGGTCACGGAGCTTTCCCCCCGCGGACTCACCGCCCGCTTAATGCACACCCCGGACGGAGAAGGCATCAAAACCCGTTTTTTTGAGGCACACACGACTTGTCTTCTCACCTGACTTAAAAACGGGGGAGGTCTAAACCCGTGCTGTGAATTGTTCAAAACTGCAGCAACCCCTGTCACGGGGAAACACCTCTTTCATAAAAAAAACCACGGTTGCCCTCGCCTTGGCGGCACTTGGGAATACCGCGGGATTCGGCATGCAGATTTTCCTAAAAACACTTACTGGAAAGACTATTACGCTGGACGTGGAGCCCTCCGATACCATCGAAAATATACGAGCCAAGGTTCAAGACAAGGAAGGTATTCCTCCGGGCCAGCAAAAGCTGATTTTCGCCGGCGAACAACTGGCGGATGGGAGAACCCTGTCGGATTACAACATCCAGAAGGAATCCACCGTTCATTTAATTTTGAACGTGGCCAGTCCCACGGCAATAACACGCGATTCCGTTTACCAAAGTTTAGCAGCGACAGCGGCCTCGCTGGACTTGGGGCGCAACGCGGGAAACCTCATCCTCAACGGAATTCATGGGGATCCCCTGGCGCGCCTCGTGCCTGCACAGCATTCGACGACATGGATCACGAGTGACCTCGCGCGCGACAATCACGGACCAAGGAATGGTTACCTCGGAGCGACGGAATTCGGCGCGGGCTACAACACCGGATCGCTCCAGACCTCCTTTGCTGT
>JBILWF010000565.1:0-2914 GCA_044370075.1 Chthoniobacteraceae bacterium
CGTACGGACAAAACTATCGTGTAAGCAACCCGCCCTTTTTGAAGCTGCCCTCCGCGGAACAGCAGAAGGAACTCGACGCCCTCCAAAAGCAAATCGCCGAAAGCACCAAACGCCTCGGGGAAATTAAAACCGCGCACAGTGCCGCGCTTCCGGCGTGGATCGAGAAAATAGCCTCCCAGCAGACGGATTGGGCGCCCCTGGCCCTGGATTCTGCCACCGGCCTCGATGCGGAAATTAAAGCCTCAGCCGGTGATTCCATAGTTGCGGTGACGCCCGCAAAAACCGCCAATGCCGCGCTGACCGTCACGCTGCGCCTGCCCCCGGGCGAGTGGACCGCTTTGTGCGTGGAATTCGGAGCGGACAAGGGGGAAGCCTCGCTTCAACTGATTGATCTCAAACTGAACACCCTCACGCATCCACAGGCGGATGCGTCCCGGAAAAAAAGTAAACCGCTCAGCACCCCGGTCCCGTGGGAACCCGCCGCAGAAGGCAATTCACTGGCCACCGCGGAGCTCTCGAAGATCAACGCGACGGGAAAAAATGCGCGCGCAGTTTTGGACGCCAAACCCAACGCACCGGTGCGCTTGGTGATGTCTTTGGATAAACCCCTTGCCGGCGGCCCCGATGCCCCGCCAGTGGAACTGGTGGTAAACGCCGCGCACCCCGCGGTGGCGGCGCACTGGCGTGTGCAGGGAACGCGCAGTGAAAAGGATCTTCTTGTACCGGAGTCGCTTCGGACCGCGGCGCGCAAGGCTGCCGCGCAACGCACCGGCGCAGAGACCGGCCAGCTTACGGCCCTGCACACGTCCTTCAACCCCGCGTATCAGGCGGAGAGCCGTGAGCTGGAGAAGTTCAAAAAGCGCCTGAACGAAGTGGATCAGACCGTTCCGACCAGCCTGGTGATGGAGGAAATGAAACAGACGCGCCCCACTTTCGTGCTGATGCGGGGAGCCTATGACAAGCCCGGCGCCGAGGTCAGCGCCGCCACGCCCGCGGTGCTGCCGCCGCTGCCGGAGGGCGAGCCCGCCAACCGTCTCGGGCTGGCGCGCTGGCTGGTGCATCCGGGCAACCCGCTGACGGCACGCGTCACCGTGAACCGTTTCTGGCAGGCAGTGTTCGGGGCGGGTCTGGTGCGCACTGCCGAGGATTTTGGATCCCAGGGCGAACTTCCCTCACACCCCGAATTACTCGACTGGCTCGCCAATGAATTCATCCGCTCGGGCTGGGATGTCAAAGCGTTCATGCGCATGCTGGTCACCAGCGCCACCTACCGCCAAAGCTCCAAACTCAACGCAGAGCTGCTTCAAAAAGATCCCGCCAACCGCCTGCTCTCGCGCGGACCGCGCTTCCGCATTCAAGCTGAATTTGTGCGCGACCAGGCGCTCGCCGCGGCCGGGCTTCTTTCCGCCACAATCGGCGGGCCGCCGGCGAAGCCGTACCATCCGCCGGGGCTTTACGAACAGGTAACCGCCGGTTCAGGAACCAACCGGTGGGTGGAGGGCAAAGGCGACGATCTCTACCGGCGCAGCATGTACACATACTGGAAGCGCTCGGTACCGCATCCCTCCATGTTGCTCTTTGACGCGCCTTTCCGGGAGACCTGCACCCTGCGCCGTCCGCGCTCCAATACGCCGCTGCAGGCGCTCAACCTCATGAATGATCCCACGTACGTCGAGGCCTGCAAGGGCATCGCGCAGCGCATGCTCCGCGAGGGAGGAGCCTCGAGTGACGAGCAACTCGCGCACGGCTTCCGGCTGCTGCTCGCACGCAGCCCAAAGCCCGCGGAACTCGCCATCCTGCAAAGGGCCTACACGCGCAATCTGGAGAGGTTTCAATCGCACCCAGAGGACGCCAAGGCGTTCCTGCAGGTGGGTGCACTGCAACCCGACCCCGGGCTCAACCCCGCAGAAACAGCCGCGCTGGCCGCCGTGGCGAGCGCGATACTCAATTCGGACGAATGGATCACCAAAGAATAACTCCCATGCAAGACACCCTCGCCTCCGCTTGGAACGCGGCGCTCTGCCGCCGGCAGTTTTTGGGAAAGACCTCCACCGCTCTCGGGGCTGCGGCACTCGGATCGCTGTTGAATGCCGATTCCGCCCGCGCCGCGGGGGCGACACATTTCACGCCCAGAGCCAAACGCATCATCTGGCTCACGCAGGCGGGTGCTCCCTCGCAGCTCGAGCTGCTCGATTACAAACCGGGACTGGAGGATCAATTCGACAAGGACCTTCCCGACTCCATCCGCAACGGCCAGCGGCTCACGGGAATGACCTCGAACCAAAAGCGTTTCCCAATCGCCCCCTCCGCCTACAAATTTCAGCAGCATGGGAAGTCCGGCGCCTGGATGAGCGAGCTGTTGCCGCATACATCCCGTTTTGCGGATGAACTCTGCATCATCCGCTCGCTCCACACCGAGGCGATCAATCACGACCCCGCGATGACCCTGCTGCAAACGGGGCATCAAATCGGCGGACGCCCCTCCTTTGGCTCCTGGATCTCCTACGGACTCGGATCGGAAAACAGCGATCTGCCGGCATTTGTGGCGCTCATCTCGCGCCCCAGCGGAAGCACCAACGCGCAGCCCCTGCACGAGCGGATGTGGGGCTCCGGCTTTCTGCCCTCCAAACACCAGGGGGTGCGTTTTAACTCGGGCAAAGACCCCGTTCTCTTTTTGTCCAATCCTCCGGGCATCTCCGGGGACTTGCGGCGCGCCATGCTCGATGACAGTGCGGCGCTCAATGCGCTCAAGTTCCGGGAATATCAGGATCCCGAAACGCTCGCGCGCGTCGACCAGTACGAGATGGCCTTCCGCATGCAGGCAGCGGTCCCCGAACTGGCGGATCTCTCCAGCGAATCCCCCGCGGTTTTCGAACGCTACGGCCCCGAGTCCAAAAAGCCCGGCACCTATGCC
>JBILWF010000567.1:0-2913 GCA_044370075.1 Chthoniobacteraceae bacterium
GGGCTCCACAATGCCCGTTGTTCCCAAGATCGAAATGCCACCCTCAATTCCCAGACGCGGGTTGAAGGTGCGTTGGGCAATTTCCGCCCCATTTTCGCAGCCGACTTCCACATCCCATCCGCTTCCACCCTCGGCGCAGTTGCCGTCCTGAACAATCGGCTCCGCAGACACCAAATCGAGCGGTTCACCGGTTTCGAGCACCTCCATCAGAGCCTGGCGGATCATGGAACGGGGAACCGGATTGATCGCCGGTTCCCCGACGGCGACCTGCAACCCGGGCTGGGTCACCAAACCGACTCCGGGCCCGCGCAAGAACACGAGACGCCCGCTCGTGTTGGCTCGGAGTCGCACGTGGATCCGCGCACGGTGCGTCTGGTCTGGGTCGTCGCCGGCATCTTTGCACACCGTGGCGCAACTCCACGATTCAACGAGGGTGACTGATTCGATGGGCACGTCCACGTAGTGCTCGCCGTCGGGCAAACTAACGGCCACCGCGGAAAGTGTCTCGCCGTATAGCAGCAGGTGCAGCGCCGCCTTTGCCGCGGCAGTCGCGCAAGTTCCGGTGGTGAACCCGCGCTTGAGACCGTTCGGCGCGGGTTGGGCGAGATCGAAAGGGCGCAACACGGTGGTTTCCCGGGCCATGGCAGCGGAGGTAAGCGTCTACGCGGTCCGCGCAGCCACCTTGCGGTTGACGGTTTCCGCGGCGTGCAACAGCAGGGCGTTCATCGCTGCCGCCGCCCATGGAGAACCGCCCCGTGTCCCGCAATTTGTGATCCGCGGAACGTGCAGGCAGCGACGCATGGTTTCCTTGCACTCACGCGTTCCGACAAAACCCACGGGAAGCGCGATTACCAGCCGCGGGCGCCAGTTTTGTTCGCGTATCAAGCGCGCCGTTTCCTCCACGGCGGTAGGGGCATCACCCACGAGGACCACCACTTCGTTGCCGTATTTGAGCCATCCCCGCCGGATGCCTGCCGCCGAGCGCGTAATCCGGTTGGCATCCGCCACCAGACGTGTTTCTTCATCGTGCACCAAGCAGGCGGTGCGCAGGCCAAGCTGGGCTACTACGCTGCGGCGCAGACCGCTTTGCACCATCGTGACGTCGGTGAGCAGGACACACCGGTCTAAAGCCGCCCGCACTCCGGCTTCCGGCGCACCGGTTGAAAAAAAAACGTCGTCGACAATCCCGAAGTCACCCGCGGTGTGTACCAACCTTTGCAGCACGGATTTCTGAAGCGGATCAAACGCAGACCAGTCGCGGGCTTCTTCAATGATACGGAAACTTTCCACCTCAATCGGATGTCGGGTTTCGGGGTGTGGAGTTTCCTCCTGCGGTGTGGAAGGGGAGGTGGAGGCCGGTATCCGGCTTCCGGAGTCCGGGGTGCCCCCGGAGGTAACAGCCCGAGCGACGGGTTGGGTTCCGGTTGCGGTTGGACCGCCGCCGCGTACATGAAAATGGTGCCCCTGCTGCGGGGTGCCGGTTTCCGCTTCGTACCCGATGATGGTGGTGCGGTATTTGCACAGGCTGCAGTTCATATGCGCCTTGCCTTCGAACGCTTCACGGGCGCGATCCAGCAAGGCATCTGCGGTTAGGGCGTGCGCGCCGAGGTATTCGGCGCAAAGCACTTCCTGCTCGGGGCGGGAGAGTTGAAGGTCGTTTACCGCAGATTGAATGCGTTTGATCAAAACCCCGGTGAACAGAAAAAATGGCAGGACCAGCAGGCGTGCAAACCCCAGTCTTCCGGCCGCGCGCAAGCCATCGGCGAGCCCCGGTTTAGCCGTTCCCGAGTAACACACGAACGAGGCACCGAAGCCCATTCCTTCCTCCAGCATGCGCGCAAGTTTGTTCACATCGGAGTTGGCATCGGGATCCGTGGTGCCGCGTCCCACAAGGATGAGACACGTGTCGGTTCGTGCAACCAGTCGCGGCGCGGCGGACTCCGCCTCGACAATCCGCACGCGGCACAACTGCAGTACGGAAGGATGCAGGTGCATGGGCGCGCCGTATTGAATTTCGATGCCCGGAAACTCGCGCTGTAGCGCGAGCACTTCGACAGGCATGTCGTTTTTCGCGTGGGTTGCTCCCAGCAGCACGCTGGGCACCACGGCTACCCGGCGGGCACCGGCTTCAATGGCGGTGCGCACTCCTTGGTCAATTGTGGGCAGGGCAAACTCGAGGTAACCGTGGGTGACGATGCGTCCCGGAACGCGCTTCCGCACCAGATCCACGAAAGTCTCAAATTGACTCACGCCCTCCGGATCGCGGCTTCCGTGCCCCGCGATGACTACCGCGATGTCGGGTGAAATGGGAATCATGAGGCGGGTTCGATTTGGCTTGGGAACGGTGTGTGCGCGCGGATGAGCATGATGCTCATGTCGCTGAAATCACTGCAGCATTCCCCCAGGGTTCCGCGCCACGTGGCTTCCGCGCGGGTGAGATGTTCCCAAACCTCGGCCGGATGCAACGCGGATACCCCGTGCCCAACCAAGTAAGAAGCAATGTCTTTTGGCATAAAATCCCATGGACGGGGAATGACAATGGCGTTGCGTCCGTCCTGGAGGACGTGGGTCAGGTGTTTCTGGAAGGGCTCGATTGTGCCGCGCCGGTGGAATGTGACGAAGGTGGTCTCGTCAAAACACACCCGGGTCCTGCTTGCGAGAATTTGCGCGGAGCTGATTCCGGGCACGGTTTCAACCGGATGTCCGCAGGCCCGCTCCACCCTCTCCAGAAACTGGAATCCGGAAAAGTGAAGATCCCCCATGAACACCACGACGCAGCGCTTGCCGGCATGGTGATGCGCCGCGGTCTCGGCGAGACGCGCAGTTTGATCGCGGTAGTTCATGGGGATCACCGTGCAGTGCGGCGGGATGTGAGGGCGTGCCACGGCAAGGACCGCATCAAAACCGGACACC